>JBBQHY010000268.1:0-3947 GCA_038324415.1 Pseudanabaenales cyanobacterium
AAGATAAAAGCAGATATTTCTTGGGGAGTATATTCTCTTTTGCCAATTACGACATTAACGGTCTCATCTTTACCCAAAGCTGTAACAAATGAAACTCTCGCTCTCTCTACTTCAGTCTCATCCCAACGTCTACCTATAAAACGCTTAATACTAAAAATTGTATTTTGGGCATTAGTCACTGCCTGCCGCTTGGCAACATCTCCAACTATGCGCTCGGTTCCTTCCTTAACAAAGCCAATTATGCTCGGAGTAGTACGTCCTCCTTCGGAGCTTGATATAACTGTAGGCTTACCACCTTCAAGAACGGCAATGCAGCTATTTGTAGTCCCTAGGTCAATCCCAATTACTTTTGACATAAATTAACAATCCAGTTAAAGCCTTCTAAACTCAAGTTACCCGTTCTTGATGGTAATCATACCAACTAAATTAATCCTCTAGTTAATCACCTTTCTTTAATCATTAACTTTAATCATTAACAGGTGTATGATCTGAGGTTTCTGTTACCGAGCCTTCGGTTTCTAACATTGCTGACGCCACTCGCACTAGAGTATGCCGTAAAATTCGATCACCTAGCAAATATCCAGGGCGGAGCTCATCCATAACGGTACCTTCTTCGTATTCACTAGATGGTTCTTGGGCGATCGCTTCATGGAAATTAGGATCAAATACTTCATTTAATGCGCGCATTCTGGTCACACCTGATTCCTTTAAGCTTTTAACAAGCTGTTTGTACACAGACTGATAGCTGTTATGAATTGTGGTTTCCCCGTCGGTTTTAGGCTTAATTTGTGACTGAGCGCGCTCGAAGTCATCCACAACGGGTAAAAATTTCTTAAGGATCTTGGCACCAATCTTGGTTTCTTCTTCTTCCTTTTCCCGCTCTGTGCGTTTACGGAAATTATCAAAATCAGCAAACAGGCGTTTGTACTGGCTTTCTTTTTCTTCAGCTTGTTGCTTGAAGGCGACTATTTGGGTGATTAAATCTGTAACTTGCCCAGCATCTTCAGATACCTTTTCACTTGTCTTAGCTGGTTCTGGGGCTTCTAGGAGATCATCTGTTAATTGATCACCAAAAGATTCTAGATCCATGTCCCCGTCATCTTGAAGCTCTTCTATAATTTCTTGAGGCTTGCTATCTTCACCAATCATTGTATTATCACTAAACTTAGATTTAACAAAAAATAATAGCTTAAGCTGGAGATATCCAAAATCAATATTGCTGATATCCAGTGTAAGTTATTACACGTTTTGATTAAAGCGACAATCGATACCTGATATCCATACTAAACTTTAGTCCCTATATTAACAGACTATACCTCTAGATTCTATTGTTTATGGTTAGGCGATCGCTAATATTTTGCAGATAGTTCTTAGATATTAATTAAACTGTATAGGACTTACGCACTCAATTTTACAGAAACTTAGTGGGAGGGAGTTTGAGGGCTTCTCCCTCAATTGGGGCTGTGCTCCAAACCCCCTTTAAATATAGGTTTTCTTTGTATGCTGCGTAAGTCCTACTTTAGTAACTGATTAAGCTGATTTCTGTAATTCTCGCAATTTAGTTAATACTTGCTGGCTATGAATGGAAGGACTAACTTTAACAATTCGATCACGCAAAATGCCATCTGGATCAATAATAAAAGTATGCCGCATCGACAGAAAACCAATCCAAGAGCCATACATTATACTGACTGCCCCATCTTGATCGGCTAGGAGTGGAAACTTTAAGCCCTCAGACTCGCAAAATTCGGCATGGGAATCTACAGAATCAGCACTAATCCCAATAATTTGGGTATTTATTGCCAAAAATTTAGGTAAATCTTCCTGAAACCTCCTTGCCTCAAGGGTACAGCCCGAAGTAAAGTCCTTGGGATAAAAATAGGCAACTACCCATTTACCCTTAAGATCTGCCAAGGAAATAGTTTTACTTCCAGTATTTGTGGGTAGGGTAAAAGCAGGGGCAGGCTGATTTAGTTCTGGTAAATTTCCACCTAAAGCGTAGGCGGGATCGGTGAATAAGTTACTGAAACAGAGAAAACCGACAGCTGTAAATAGTCCCAAGCGTTTTAGAAAATCTTTGGTCATAGTTTGAGAGAGCTTAAAATCAATTGCAGATTTTTCAGTCATATTTTGGGCAGATATATTAAGTTGAAATGGGGCAGAATTTAGTAATATTTTTACTATTTTGGCAGACTATCCTAAACAGATGCCTAAAATGATGATTTAGGGAAATATCTCAATGCAAACTTTAGTAATTAAAATTGGTACCTCTAGCTTAACTCAGCCTAGTTCTGGCGATATTCACATTAGTGCGATCGCTGCCTTGGTCGAGGTCGTAGTCAGTCTCCAACGGGATGGATATCGAGTGGTATTAGTATCTTCAGGAGCAGTGGGTATTGGTTGTGCCAGATTGGGAATTAAAGAAAAGCCCAGTAAAATTTCTCTCAAGCAGGCGATCGCTGCCGTGGGACAAGGTAGATTAATGGGTATTTATGATGACTTTTTTGGTTTATTTAATCAACCCGTGGCTCAGGTTTTACTGACTCGTGCCAACTTAATTCAACGGGCACACTATATAAATGTCTATTCCACTTTTCAAGAGTTACTAGACCTAGGAGTGGTACCGATTGTCAATGAAAATGATACTGTAGCGGTCGAAGAATTAAAGTTTGGAGATAATGACACTTTGTCGGCTTTGGTTGCCAGTATTATCGAAGCGGATTGGCTATTTTTACTTACAGATGTTGATCGCCTCTATTCTACTAACCCTCGCCTTGATCCAGACGCTACACCAATTATGACGGTTAACCATCAGGAGTTATGGAACTTAGATGTAGATACTAATTCATCTGGTAATCTATCCAATTCTTGGGGAACGGGAGGAATGGCAACAAAACTATCTGCGGCTAAAATTGCGGCGATCGCAGGGGTAAAAACCGTAATTTGTAAGGGTAGTGAGCCTAATAGCATTCCTAAAATTTTGGCGGGAGAAAACTTAGGTACCCAATTTGAGCCTCAGCCTCGAACTGTCAATGCCCGTAAACGCTGGATTGCCCATGCCATGATTCCTACGGGTAAACTGGTCTTAGACGAAGGTGCGGTCAAGGCAGTTTTAACAAAAGGGCGATCGCTTCTCCCTGCAGGTGTAATTGATGTTGTTGGTAATTTTGAGGCACAACAGGCTATAAGTTTATGCGATCGCGCTGGAAAAGAACTTGCCCGTGGTTTATCAAATTACAGTAGTACCGAAATTCTGCAAATCCAAGGACATCAATCAGAGCATATTTCTCGGATTTTAGGCTTTGAAGGTGCAGATACCATTGTGCATCGGGATAACTTAGTATTAATGGATGGATATTAGATCGTTTTCTCTAGTTATCAGCTTAGATATTTAACTAAGATATTTATAGAGTTGGGATTTCCGCCCAGATCTTCATTTTTACCCTGAGCGATCAAGGAGTAAACTAAAGTCCGTCCTTCTAAATCAAGAAATTTAAAAGCGAGTAATAACAGAATGATGCGGCTTTTAACATACTTTTTACTGGTCTTCCTTTCAACGGGAGTAAGTATTTTAGCTACCCAAAACCAGCAGCCTGTAAATATCAAGTTTTTAAACCTAGAGTCTATTAATTTCCCCCTAGGTCTAATGTTAGTAGTCAGCGCTGGATTGGGAACTATAGTAGTTACTACTTTACAAATTAGTAGTCGCCAAACTTCTAGACAAAGTTTAGAACCCGAAAGAGCAGGAGCTCAAAAATCTCACAACTCAAATTTTTCGAGTCCCAATTCTCCAAAGTCTAGATCTCAGGCTGTTAAAGATAAAATCGCCGACTTTGATGATGAATTTGATGATGATTGGGATTGAAAGAGTGCACAATGTTAATATTACTTAACATATTGATTAAAATTGAATATTTAAACACAAAATAATGATCATGATCAACGAC
>JBBQHY010000269.1:0-3917 GCA_038324415.1 Pseudanabaenales cyanobacterium
TAAGTCCTTACCCTAACAAACATTTACAAAAAAGTCTTATTGCAATAATTGCGAATAACCTTATTTACTCAGCACTCTCAAAAATAGTCAGTTGTTCCTTGGGTAAATTCACTTCCTTACTAGATTGCCCCGATCGCCTTAAGCCTGTAGCAATGCGACTGTGACGATCTATCTGTTTTAATAATTCCTTGGCACGACTAATCACCACAGGTGGCAACCCTGCGAGACGACCGACCTCAATCCCGTAGGAGCGATCGGCACCGCCTGGCTGCACTTGATGCAAAAAGATGATTTCATCTGCTAATTCCTTGACCGTTACTTGATAGTTAGCCACATTATCCAACAGTCCAGCTAATTCGTTCAGTTCATGGTAATGGGTGGCAAAAATCGCTCTGGTTTTAATTTGGGAAGCTAAATATTCCGCCACAGACCATGCGATCGCCATGCCATCAAAGGTAGAAGTTCCTCTGCCAATTTCATCTAAAAGCACAAGGGAATTAGCTTGAGCATGATTGAGAATATTCGCAGTTTCTAGCATTTCTACCATAAAAGTAGATTGCCCCATAGCTAAATCATCCACGGCTCCCACTCTCGTAAAAATGCGATCGCAAATTCCCAATTTCGCAAAAACCGCAGGCACAAAACTACCTACCTGAGCCATTAACTGAATTAATCCTAACTGGCGTAAAAATGTACTTTTCCCACTCATATTTGGACCTGTGAGAATAATCACATCGGGAAATCCTGCTCTGCCTAAGTTAATGGACTTAGGCACAAAAAATCCTGAAGGAATAGATTGCTCGACTACAGGATGACGACCATTGCTGAGTTCGATAGAGCGATTGGGTTGAAGTTCGGGACGCACATAGTTATAGGTTACAGCTACTTCTGCTAAGCTACCCAGGGCGTCGGCTGTGGCTAAAGAATTGGCGATCGCTCGGCATAGATCAATATGATTAGCAGCTTCGGTTCGGAGTTCGGTAAATAGCTGATATTCCAGTTGATAGAGTTCATTTTGAGAAGTAGAAATACGAGTTTCTTTCTCTTTGAGTTCGGGGGTAATATATCGCTCCTCGGTGGTGAGGGTTTGTTTGCGAATATAATCCTTGGGAGCCAGATCGCTCTTACCACGGGTGATGCTAATGTAATAGCCAAAAGTCTTATTAAAGCTAACTTTAAGTGTATTGATTCCTGTGCGTGCTCTTTCTCTTTGTTCGAGGTCTAATAGCCATTGGGCATCATTTGAGGCTTGTTGCTTTAGTTGATCCAGTTCGGGATTGATTCCAGTCCGAATTAGGTTTCCTTCTGTAAGAATAATTGGCAGATCATCGGCTAGGGTCTGAGCAAGGCGATCGCCCAGTTGGATAATTTCAGGTGAGATCGTTTGTAAAGCAATTAGATACTTAGATTTCGCATTTTTTAAGAGTTCAGCAATATCCTTAAGCTTAGATAAAGAAGAAGCCAGAGCCATTAAATCCCTAGCATTGGCAGTACCTGCACCAATTCGACTGCAAAGACGTTCGATGTCATAGATACCATTGAGTTGAGTTCGTAAATCGTTTCTTATGCTATGATTTTTGACTAATTCTTGAATTGTATCTTGGCGATCGTTAATATCATCAATATTCTTCAAAGGTTGCAACAGCCATCGCCGTAATGCCCTTGTACCCATAGTTGTACAGGTGCGATCCAGTGACCATAAAAGCGAACCCGTGAATGTGCCATCTTTTGAGGTTTGGGTAATTTCCAGATTTCTCCGAGTTTGGTAATCTAAAACCAGAAAATCACTGATGATATAGGTGCACAGAATCCGTAAAGGAACCAGAGTATTTTTATGGGTAGATGCCAAATATTCCAATAAGCCACCTGCGGCTCGGATGGCGAGGGGTAATGACTCACAGCCCATGCCTTCAAGCGATCGCACTTTGAAACTCTCCAAAATCCTTTGTCTAGCTTCAGTCAACGAAAAAGGAAATTGCGATCGCTGCGTATAACAAAACTGAGTTGGTAGTTGAGGATGAATATCCGTGGATTTTTGGAGAAGATTTGGAGCATTCACAGGAATTAACACCTCGGCTGGCTGCAATCTCAGTAGTTCTTGGACTAAATTATCAGTACCTTGAATTTGCGTTGTCAGAAACTCCCCTGTGGAAATATCCGCGTATGCCAACCCCCAGTTCTGATCGGCATTTGCGATCGCCACCAGAAAGTTATTCTTTTTTGCCGTTAGCATTCCCTCTTCCATCACTGTCCCAGGCGTGATAATGCGGGTGACTTCTCTGCGAACTAATCCCCCCTGTGCCTCGGCGGCGGTTTCCACTTGATCGCAAATAGCGATAGATATACCTTTCTCCACTAACTGACTGGCATAGCGTTCTAGGGCGTGATAGGGAATCCCTGCCATTGGTACCCTGCCGATTTCTTTACCTGCTTCCTTTCCCGTCAGAAAGAGTTCCAATTCCTTCGATACCAAATGAGCATCCTCAAAAAATGCCTCAAAGAAATCTCCTAAGCGATATAAAACGACGGTATGAGGATACTTCTCTTTGACATCAATATATTGCCTCATCATCGGTGTTAACAAATTGCGATCGACATCAGAGGCTCGGAGAATGACGGGTTCAGGCATTATAAAACTAAGACTAAAAATCCATTCTATACTCTTAGCTGCCTTGGCATAAGTTTGAATCAACTGAAACCCTCAGCAAGTTGATGAAATTAAGTACTAAAGCTCTGATCACAGCAAATTACGATCAAACTTGCTATTCACAGAAAGATGAAAGCTAATACGAAGCTACTACCTCCGACCCTTCTCTGTGGTGGGCTTGAAATAAACGTACTGTAATTAAAATATGTAACACCGTGCCACTCTTCTACCTGTTTATACCTTTCAGGTAGCCCAGAAAGAAATTAATGCTCATCTAATTCCAACTTTGCTCTTTCGGATTCTCCTAGATTCAAGGATAAAACAGGACCATCAATGACATTGATCCTATAGCTTGCGCCTCCTTCCGCCTCTAAAAGTTTAGATGATAGATCAGCCAAGAAAGCATCTCGAGTTTCGTAATCTTTTGACTCATGCTCGATTAAAACAATATAGTCTTGACTTTTATCAATGGCGACTTGTAGTAATTTGACTGTAGCCGGTTCAATGCCAATGGTTACTAAGATTTCAACTTCTCTATCCTTAATTTTTTTGAGAACCTGACTGAGCACACCATTACCATTAATAATACTAATAGTTGTTCCATCCAAATCATTATTACGTCTGAGGGGAATCTTCGTATTTATATGATAAATTAGGATTTTTTTATCATTAAGAATCTCGTGAGTTTGTGGCATATATTTAATATTGATAATCTTTAAGCAGTTTACAAACGATATAAAACGGCAGTATGAGGATACTTCCCTTTGACATCAATATATTGCCTCATCATCGGCGTTAACAGATTGCGATCTTCATCTAAGGTACGGAAAATGACAGGTTTAGGCATTACAAAACTATTACTAGAAGTCCATTCTATACTCTTTGCCGCCTTAGCATCAGTTTGAATTATCTACTAAGCGATCAAAATTCATAGCTAGTTAATAATCTCAGCTTCGGGGATTACTACAAATTACTCGCTTTTAGATATTAATAAAGAGATATTAAAGTCCTCTTCTAATCTGGGCGACCGCATCTAAATAACTAGGAATCTCTTCACATCCGATTTCACAGGCTTTACGATCGACACTTATAGAATCATCTCCCCAAAACACCTTACCGAATTCTACGGATTTACCTTTATCTGGTTTCCAGTCGGGACTCATTAACCTGCGATCGCCATCTACCACGGCACCATCAAATAAATGCCCAATACAAAAATAAACATCTTGCAAAATCAAAGGCACAGAAGGACGATGTAACTGTCCACGGG
>JBBQHY010000270.1:0-3906 GCA_038324415.1 Pseudanabaenales cyanobacterium
GGGTAAGATATTTACGGGTGGTGTAGAACTTTCAGGTGGACAGTGGCAAAAGATCGGACTGGCAAGAGCCTTTATGACCTCAGCCCAGATTTTGATTTTAGATGAACCTACGGCTGCCGTGGATGCGATCGCTGAACACGACTTATTTCAAAGATTTCGAGCATTAACTAAAGGCAAAATCACTTTTCTGGTCAGTCATCGCTTTTCGACGGTGTTAATGGCAGATCGGATTGTGGTTTTAGAGCAGGGTAAAATTGTGGAAGTTGGCACTCATCAAGAATTAATGACATTGAATGGTTTATACCATCAGATGTTCGTTTTACAAGCAGCCAGCTATCAAACAGTAGAGACTATTGAATGATAGATTCGTAATAGGTATAGATAAAAAGCACTGCTATCGTATTCACGAAAAGGCGATCGCTTTGGGCAGAGGACTAGCGACAGAGATTATGTAATTATAAGAATCGGTAAGTTGATAAATCATCCAGTCTAAGGGAACTTGATTTACAGCAATTCCGATAATTTCCCCATTTTCCCAAAGAGTCGAAACTTCCTCTAGTTTTCCCAACCCCCAACCTGTAGCTTTGAGATAGGCTTCTTTTGCTGTCCAAATTTTATAAAAAACCCTTGATTTAGATGGCGAGGCTTCAATAATTTCTGATTCGGTTTTACTCAAAAATCGTTCTGCTATATTTTGGATATTCTCAGAATCCCTTTGATTGGAACTAAAATATTCCAAATCAATCCCTATTACCGAATTTTCTGTTACCGCATAAACTGCTATATCTTGGGAATGGGAAAGATTAAATTGTAGGTTTTGATAATTCTTCAAGAAAGGTTTGCCCTTAGGACTATAGCTAAATTCAATTTCTCGGGGTGGCAAGTTGAGATAATGGCTGAGGATAATTCGTAAATTGGCTCTGGCGACAATAAAACGATGACGATGATTGTCAAATTTGAAGCGATCGGCTCTAGCTTTTTCTTCAGTGGCTAAAAGTAACTCTAGCTTCATCAACTCACAATCTGTAACCTTTAGGCTGATACGCCAAAGCTCAATTTGATCGGAATTCAACATTTAGTATGCTTTTAATATGGCTTTAAGTAGTGAGCAAATTCTTCAGCAAAAGTTTCGTTAATGATTGCCGATCGCATCTGTTGAGTAAAGCGAATTAAATCCGTAATGTTATGAATAGAAAGTAATGTGTATCCTAAAACTTCTTGCGATCGCAGCAAATGCCCAAGGTATGCCCGACTAAAAGTTCTACAGGTATAGCAAGGACATTCTGAATCAATGGGATCAAAGTCTCGGCGAAATCTGGAGTTTTTGAGATTCCAGCGATTTTCACCCGTGGTTCCAACTTGAGAATGATCTCGAACTAAAACGGCTCCATGACGGGCTAAACGGGTGGGAATGACGCAATCAAATAAGTCCATGCCTGCCGCTACTGCTTGAGCCATTTCCCTGTGGGTGCCGATGCCCATCAAATAGCGAGGTTTATTGGTTGGTAAAAGTGGAGTTATAGCCTGAACAATTTTGGCAATTAGTTCGGGGGGTTCGCCCACACTGACTCCACCGATCGCATAGCCAGGCAGATCAAAACTGGTAATTTCCCTAGCTGATTGTTGGCGTAAATCTATATATACCCCGCCTTGGACTATGCCAAATAGTGCCTGATCATTAGTTCTAGTATGGGCTTCCAGACATCTTTCTAACCATCTAGTAGTGCGATCGCTAGCATTTTTAATTTCATCACGAGTAGCAGGGTAGGGAGCGCATTCATCAAATGCCATAATTACATCCGCACCTAGTTGATTTTGAATTTGGATGGATTTTTCAGGCGTAAGATTAATCATTTTGCCATCACGGGGAGATTTGAACTTCACGCCTTCATCACTAATTTCCCGCATATCGCTAAGGCTAAACACCTGAAAGCCACCAGAATCAGTCAAAATTGGACCATCCCATCCCATGAATTTATGCAATCCGCCTGCTTCTGCTACCAAATCTTCGCCTGGTTGTAAATGCAGATGATAGGTATTGGCTAAAACCATTTCCGCTTGACATTCCTTAAGCTGATCGGGAGTTACAGTTTTGACGTTGGCTAAAGTCCCTACGGGCATAAATCTGGGGGTATGGACAATGCCGTGGGGTGTATGAAACTCTCCGATTCTAGCGGATGTTTTCTGACATTGGCACTGCACTTGAAACTGAAATGGTTTTGTCACTTTTTCTTTATCCTGCGGTCATTGGTACATTAGGATACATTGTTTTAGATTAATTAGTGAATCGTATACCTGTATTGCCTAGTCTGTTATGGGAATTAGGTTACTCCCTTCCCACCATAGAAATATACACAGTTTAAATGGGGTTAAGGGGCAAAGCCCCTTCGTGGGGGCGCAGCCCCGACACCCCCAAAAGACTAATCTTTGTCTGGGAAGGGAGTATGATAAATGGCACTAAATTATGCACTCCCAATGTCAGAGCTAGATCGCCAAGCCGTTACTTCGATAGTTTCTAAGTTATACGATACTTTCCCTTTTCCGCCTGAACCTATACTAGATGAAGCACCACCTGGTTATAACTGGCGTTGGAGTTGGCAGGGAGCTTACGGCTTTTGTACGGGCGGATTGGCACCAACAAAAACACCTCGAATCCTAGATGCAGGCTGTGGTAGTGGCGTGAGTACAGAATATTTAGCACATTTGAATCCTGATGCTGATATTGTGGCAATCGATATTAGTGCTGGGACTTTAGAAGTAGCAAAAGAGCGGTGCCGACGTAGTTCTCCACCTACTCATAATCGGACAATTAGCTTTCAGCAATTAAGCCTCTACGACCTCGATCAAATCGATGGGCAATTTGACATGATTAATTCCGTGGGCGTACTCCATCATCTTCCCGATCCGATTAAAGGCATTGAAGCGATCGCTAATAAACTTGCACCAGGTGGCATTTTTCATATTTTTGTCTATGCCAAGATTGGTAGATGGGAAATTAATCTAATGCAACAAGCTCTCGCGCTTTTGCAAAAACAAAAATCAGATTTTCGAGCAGGGGTCAAACTGGGGAGAGATGTCTTTGCCGCCTTACCAAGCACAAATCGCCTAGTGCAAAGGGAAAAAACTCGCTGGGGCATGGAAAATACCCGTGATGAATGTTTTGCCGATATGTATTTACACCCTCGGGAAGTTGATTATGAAATTGAGAGTTTATTTGAGTTAATTACTGCTTCGGGTTTAGAGTTTGTAGGCTTTTCCAATCCTCAAGTTTGGCAGTTAGAGAGGCTTCTAGGTTCTAATCCTGAATTGCTAATCCAAGCTCAATCTCTATCAACCATTGATCAATATCGTCTAATTGAACTCCTAGATACTGACATTGCCCACTATGAATTCTTTTTAGCCCGTCCACCTCTGGCAAAATTAGATCAAACTGATACTAGAATTTTAAGCTCTATTCCCCAACATCATCCCTGTATTAATGGCTGGGAAAGTGATTGTCTCTTCGATCCAGACTATGGAATTTGTCGCCTATCGGCATTTGAGTTTAGGTTTATGCAACTATGTCAAAATTACCAAAGCCAAAACTCCCAAACTGTCGCAGAAATATTAGGAAAGAATTCTGATTTAAGTTTAGAAGTAGTGCGATCGCTCCTCACGAAAAGAATGATATTACTAGAGCAGAAACCTAATCTTTTGGAGGAACAGGATTACCAATAGAATAATTAATACCGTAGCTCCAGCTTAGAAGTTTCAGCCACAATTTTGGGTATTTAGATTCTAGCCATTCTTGATTTTTACTAATAAGTTTCGGGAGCCAACCGCCTAAGAGGAAGTGCAGAAGCGCATCAATTGTGAACCAAAAGTAACTTAATAGCCACTTTGCCATATCCCAAGCTCCTGCCATAT
>JBBQHY010000271.1:0-3903 GCA_038324415.1 Pseudanabaenales cyanobacterium
CCGATCTGATTCGGGCTAAAGCGGCTAAGAAGATTCCCGCTCCCACTTAGCCTTTTTTGGGAAAATATCTTGATTCGTATATTCATTGACGGGCTTTGTTATAGCCATATTTTTTGCTCTCAGCGTTTATTGAGGTCTTACAATTAGCCTATCGTCTTGCCAACATCAATAAAAGTATTCGCTGTCATGCTTTTTTTGCTATTTGTTACTATCTAACCCATCGCTATGCTCACCTCCGTGAAGCCGAACCCATTGCCCAGACAGCTTACGCAGTCGGCTTAGAAACAGGGAACTTGGAATATGCAGGGTATAGCATCTATACATTTTATGCCAGTTTATTCTGGTGCGGTCATTGTTTAGAAGACTTAGAACCCCAACTCCTGTCCTATCGACAACTAACTTTCAATCTCAATCAATTGCACTCCTCTAATATGTTCATGCTGCTATGGGAATCTGCACTTTATCTGATGGGAAGATCATCGCAGACCGAACTTTCCTTTAAACAGCCTCCTATGATTACTGATAATTTAGTTTTGGGATTTAGCTCTTGTCAGCTTGGAGCAATGGTGCATTATTTTATCGAGAAAAAGGGAATCGAAGCTACTTCGCTAGCGATCGCCTATACCAATCAGGCAAAGGCATATTTAGCAGGAGGTGCAGGTACGATTTCTGAAGGTGAGTTTTACTTCTATGACTCCTTAATCTTGCTTAAAGCGAATTCCCAACTAAATCTCAATCTAGAGCTAGTAGCGCGAATCCAAGCTAATCAAGCCAAGTTACTACATTGGGCAGAATACGCTCCGATGAACTTTCTCCATAAATGGCAGTTAATCGAAGCCGAAAGATTCCGAGTCAAAGAAAGTAAGCTAGAAGCATTAGAACTCTACGATCGGGCGATCGCTGGGGCAAAAGCCCAAGGATATCAGCAAGAAGAAGCTCTAGCAATGGAACTAGCTGCGGACTTCTATCTCAGTTGGCACAAAGAAAAGATCGCTCATACTTACTTGGTCGAAGCCCATTACTGTTATCTGCATTGGGGCGCGATCGCAAAAGTTATTAACTTGGAAACTCAGTATCCTCATTTATTTCCAGAAAAGCGATTGGCGGCGGGCTCTTCTGCTTCCCCGAAAACTACAGGTAATACCACCAGTGCCGATTTGGATTTATCTTCTATTATGAAATCTTCGCAAGCGATCGCGAGTGAAATTGTCCTAGAAGATCTTTTACAGACTTTGATGAAAATTCTGCTGGAGAATGCAGGTGCACAGATTGGCTATCTTTTACTACCAAACGTATCTATTAAAGATTTAGATAAAAATTTAAGTACGGAACTGGATACATTAAGTATGGAGTTAGTAGAGTTCTCAATTGCTATTTATTGTAACGGTAAAATCGCAACTATCTATCCTCAGCAACTTATCAATCAGGTTTTACCAAAATCAATTTTACATTATGTGGCCCGAACTCAAGAAAGCGTTGTAATTGAAAATGCCGCAGAGTTAAATAACTTCAGTCACGATCCATATATCCAATCCGTCAAACCGTTATCTATCCTTTGCTATCCACTCATGAATCAGGGACATTTGGTTGGGTTAGTTTATTTGGAAAATCAAGTTTCGACTGCTGCCTTTACCAAAAATCGGATTGAATTTTTACAGTTACTGAGCGGACAGGCGACGATCGCTATTACTAATGCCCAACTTTATGCCGAGAAAGTCAATTATAGTCATACCTTAGAACAAAAAGTTGCGGAACGAACTACAGAATTAGTATTTGCCAATGAGGAATTATCTAAACTAGCTACCTTGGATGGACTGACAAAGATTGCCAATCGTCGGTGCTTTGATACTTACCTCGAATCTGAGTGGAAGCGGCATATCCGCGATCGAGAACCACTGGCATTAATTCTAATAGATATCGACTATTTCAAATTGTATAACGACCAGTACGGACATCAAGACGGAGATGAGTGCCTAATCCGTGTGACTCAAGCTCTTGCCCAAGTGCTTCAACGCCCAATCGACTTAATTGCCCGTTATGGCGGTGAGGAATTTGCGGCAATTTTGCCCAATACCAACCTAGAAGGTGCATTTTTGGTAGCAGAGTCGATGCGAAATAAAATTTCTTCTTTTCAAATTCCCCATGCGCTCTCAAAATTAAACCAATTTCTGACATCGAGTTTGGGTGTTGTAGTTAGCAATCCAAATAATGATAACAGTTCTGAAGAATTGATTTCTATGGCAGATACGGCTCTTTATCGTGCCAAGAACCAAGGTCGCGATCGCTCAATCGCTTACACGGCATAATTAAACTATTTTTATATATTGATAGATCTAATACAGAGAACGCAACACTTTGATTTCAAACTCAATATTAAGCCTACTTCATATCCGATCTGTCGTTATAACTGTTTGACCAAGAGAAACTTCCAGTGCTAGACACGCTTGATCGCCTCAATATCCTTGCGGCGACTAATGCGGTTAGCCATGAATGATTTTCGTCAGCTTTATAAAAATAATCAACCATTTTTACATACGCAAGCCATATCTGAGGCGGGATTCCTTATTGAAGTTGCATGTTATCGGCAAGATCTATAAAACATTTGTAATTGCTCCACTACCCCTAAAGCCTTACAATGTATAGTCGGTAGGCATTATAAGGTTTAACGTTATTTTTCACTTAAACCTTATAATTCCTTATTTCTCATTAATTTTGCTGTAAAAACCGCTTTTATAATAAAATTCCAAGTCTTGAAATAGCTTCTAAGAGGGAGATTTGAGAGGAATTGAGCAATGACACTAATTGAAAAAGTAGACTAAAATCAGATGTTTAACTAAATCAAAATTCATTGGATTATTGCTATGCCCCAGACTTTACCTCAAGAAACTATTTCACATCAGGATTTTAGTAAGTCCTTACATAAGTCTATAGAGATTAAAAATCATAAATTTTCTACAGAAGAAATAGTTGAAAGAGTCTTTGCCTATGGAATTATGCCTCAGTTAGTTAAAGAGATAATTCTTGATCAAAGTACTGCTGAAATCGTAATTACTGCCGAAGAACAAAAATTGGTATTTGAAGAAGTCTTACAACAGCTTGGAATTGATACAAATCAAAAACTAGTGACATGGTTAGAGCGACAATGTATGACAAAAGCTCAATTAGAAATAAGAGCGCAGCGATCGCTAAAGCTAAAAAAGTTCAAACAACAAATGTGGGGATCGAAGGTTAATTCTACTTTTTGGGAACAAAAAACAAAGCTTGATCGAGTCATTTATTCCTTAATTCGCTTAAAAGACTTCTGTACTGCCCAAGAATTATATTTTAGGATTAAAGACGGTGAGAATTCCTTTGATGAAATTGCCAAGGAGTATTCTCAAGGCATAGAGTCGGAAACTGGCGGATTGACTGGTCCTGTTGAATTAGGATCCATTCACCCTAGCTTAGTAAAAATTCTTACATCCATCGATCCAGGCGAAATTCAAGCTCCTTCAGTTATAGGTGAGTGGATTGTGCTGGTAAGACTTGAAAAGTTTTTGCCTGTTAAACTTGATTTAGCCACAGAACAAAGACTAATTGATGAAAGTTTTAATAAATGGTTAGAAGAAACTGTTGCTCAAGAAATGTTAAAAATTAAGGCAGTGATCTGATTTACTGGAATCTGGCTATAACTTTCGGACTGTACAGGAGCTTTTGGGGCATAAGGACGTGCAAACAACGATGTTTTATACCCATGTTTTTAATCTCGTTGGGTAAATTCCCAGCCCCTTGGGGCGGCTTTGAATTAGTATTTGAGAATGAGCGAGTATGTCCATAAAAAACATAATGTCACAGTCTTGATATATCATCTCGTATTTCCAGCAAAGTATCGAAAAGCGGTGTTTGATTATGAAGTAGATCAAG
>JBBQHY010000272.1:0-3882 GCA_038324415.1 Pseudanabaenales cyanobacterium
CCTAATACTGCCTGAATATCCCGCCGTTGGGATTCTTGAGCGTGGCTAAGATGGGTACCTACATCTGTAACGGTATTTCTTGCCGATTTAAATTCGTCTTTGTGCCAAGTCGCTAATTCCTGACGGAGATCTTTACATTGGACAGCCAGAGTTGCATTTTCCAATCCAAACCGACACCATTCTTCAATTACGCGCAGTCCTTCTCGGCTGCGATCGAGATTAGCATCAAGGATACGGTAGAGAGTTTTCACAATTTCTGATTTGAATAAGGATTTATAGGTTCTAAGTATATTACTGGCTAAAATCAAAGGCTAAGATTAAAGATATGTAATTTCATACCTACTATTACTCAAACTATTGTAGCTACTAGGTTTCTGACCCTTAAATGGCTTTAATGCATACCACCCTATATTTCGCCTTTCGGTAAAATGTCATACTGAGAATGGAGTCTAACCCAATTTTTAATAAATCTATGACCTCAGTTCAAGATAACTTTGCCGTTAAGCCGATCCAAACTGTTGCACCTTTGGTGATTCAACTAGACCAAGTGTCTAAAATCTATGGCATGGGCGATACCGAGGTAACTGCCCTTGACGGAGTAAGTTTAGAAATCAAAAAAGGTGAATACTGTGCAATCATGGGTGCCTCTGGATCTGGCAAATCCACAGCTATGAATATTATTGGTTGTTTAGATCGCCCAACTGCTGGAAGTTATTATCTTGATGGTGACAATGTAGCAGAATTAGCAGAATCTCAACTTGCTAAAATTCGTAACCTTAAAATTGGATTTGTATTTCAGCAATTTCATCTTTTATCCCAACTGAGTGCGATGGAAAACGTGATGTTGCCGATGGCGTATGCAGGCATTAAAGGAAGTGAAAGGAGCGATCGCGCCGAAGCAGCCCTCAAAAAGATGGGATTGGGGCATAGATTAAATAACAGACCCAATCAATTATCAGGTGGACAACAACAACGTGTGGCGATCGCCCGTGCGATTGTCAATGAGCCTGTACTAATACTTGCAGATGAACCCACAGGTGCCCTTGATTCAAAGACAACTGAGGAAGTTATCAATATCTTTAGCGAATTAAATAATAGCGGAATTACAGTGGTAATGGTAACCCACGAGCCTGATGTTGCTCGTCACACAAGGCGCATAGTCTGGTTTAAGGATGGTCAGGTCGTACATAGCAATCTCGCTCCTGCGGACTTGGGGAAATCTCTAGTTTGAATCGGATTTGGCGCAGCCCATGATTCTGCAAGAGGTCTATTCTTATCCTTAAAATGATTGATAGCTATAGTCTTTAGCATAATTACCAAAAGTTGATTATTACAGTTGATCAGCCTTTAATTTTCTGAGATGATTAACGATCGCCCGTAACCCCAAGCGATAGCTATCTAACCCGAATCCACTAATTTGGCCAATTGCCACTGGAGCAATAAAAGAATGGTGCCTAAACTCTTCTCTTTTATAAATATTACTAAGATGAACTTCGATGGTGGGGATATTTACAGCGGCGATCGCATCTCTTAATGCCACACTTGTATGGGTAAAAGCACCTGGATTAATTACGATTCCATCCTTAACTTGCCATGCTGCATGAACCGCATCAAGTAAAATACCTTCATGATTAGATTGCTGTATTTCTAGACTTACACCCAAAACTTGAGCATCCTCGATCAAAATTTGATTAATATCTTCTAAACTCAGCTTGCCATAGACCTCTGGTTCTCGTCGCCCCAACATATTCAGATTGACACCGTGCAATATCAAAATTTCCATTAAAGTTTTATCTTTCTTCCGTGAGAAGACCCTCCGTTTACCGCTATTAATGAATTGCCGTCAATAGTTACTGAATTATAATCAAAAGTGTATCTATAAGATTACCCATGACCATCCTAGAGTAAAAACTTAAAGACTTTAAGAGAAACCACAGTAACTAGGAGCAATTGTTAAAACCTCAACATACCTTACTCATACTCCCTCCCTGCTATAAGAATTTAATTAATTTAAATGGAGTTAAAGGGTAAAACTCCATCACACAAGTCGACGAAGTCCCCATGCCCCCTAAAAACATTAATCTTTAACTGGGAAGGGAGTATGTACTCCCTTCCCACCATAGAAATATACACAGTTTAAATGGGGTTAAGGGGCAAAGCCCCTTCTTGGGGGCGCAGCCCCCTTAACCCCCTAAAGACTAATCTTTGACTGGGAAGGGAGTATATGAGTTTTATTTATACTGATTTTGCCCAAGCATTTCAATCATCCCAGCACAAATAGTCTGGCTCTTGGTTAAAGATTGCTGCTACTAGGGGATGTGACTCTGTTTTACTTAAGTGTATTCTTATGGTGAGAAGGGCATAACTTCTCATGATTAAACTTGAAGGTTTGTCCAAAAAAAACTAAGCTATGAATATCAATCCCTTATAGAAATGAAATGGTATAGCTTAAACCTATCCTTTTTATTAATACCGCATATCACTACCGTCTAATCATGGCAACAATTAACGACAACTATCTCAAGCTTAAGGCTGGTTATCTTTTCCCTGAAATTGCAAGGCGGGTGAATGCCTTTGCCCAAGCCCATCCCGATGCTGCCATCATTAAATTAGGAATTGGCGATGTTACTGAACCTTTGCCTGCTGCCTGTTGTGCGGCGATGACTCAAGCTGTGATCGATATGGGCGATCGCTCTACATTTCAAGGTTACGGACCAGAACAGGGCTATGTTTGGCTTAGAGAAAAAATTGCTAAATTCGATTTTCAAGCACGGGGCTGCGATATTGATGCTTCGGAAATTTTTGTCTCCGATGGTTCTAAGTGCGATACGGGAAATATTTTAGATATTTTTGGCGATCGCAACTCCATCGCTGTCACCGATCCTGTCTATCCTGTATATGTAGATACCAATGTTATGGCGGGACATACGGGCGAGGTGAATGAGAAGGGCGAATACGAGGGCTTTGTTTATCTGCCCATTAGTGCCGAAAATAACTTCATTGCTGAAATTCCTAAACACAAAGTAGATTTAATCTATCTCTGTTTTCCCAATAATCCTACGGGGGCAACTGCCACTAAAGCGTACTTGCAAGCTTGGGTGGATTATGCCCTAAAATATGGTTCTATTATTTTCTTTGATGCTGCCTACGAAGCTTTTATTATCGATCCTGACTTACCCCACTCGATTTATGAAATTGACGGAGCTAGAAACTGTGCGATCGAGTTCAGGTCTTTCTCTAAAAATGCAGGTTTTACTGGAACCCGTTGCGCCTTTACGGTTGTGCCCAAAACTTTAACCGCTAAAGCTACTGATGGAAGTGATGTGGAACTCTGGAAGCTGTGGAATCGTCGCCAGTCTACCAAATTTAATGGGGTTTCCTATATCGTGCAACGGGGAGCCGAAGCTGTTTATAGTTCTGAAGGACAAGCGCAAATTCAAGAATTAGTTCAGTTCTATTTAGAGAATGCTCAGATTATTCGGCAGAAGCTAATAGCAGCAGGAATTTCTGTTTATGGTGGCGTTAATGCTCCCTACGTTTGGGTAAAAACTCCTGATGAATTATCAAGTTGGGATTTCTTTGATCAGCTACTCCATGGTTGCCACGTTGTCTGTACACCTGGCTCGGGTTTTGGTGCGGCAGGAGAGGGCTATATTCGGATCTCAGCATTTAATAGTCGTAAAAATGTGGAAGAGGCAATGGAGCGGATTACTTACAAACTAAGCCAAGGCAGTTTCTAGAAAAAAATACCCAATCCGAAGCCCCTAAATCACCAATTCTGGTGACTTTGATTTTCAGAATCCCAAGAATTGGGAGCAGGGGGCTGGGTACTTCCTTCCCAGTCACAGATTAGTCTTTTGGGGGTGTGGGGGCGCTGCCCCC
>JBBQHY010000273.1:0-3873 GCA_038324415.1 Pseudanabaenales cyanobacterium
AAGTAATCCTTCAGTTTTGACATGGGGGTCATCGTAGCGGATTTGGGCAGTTACGGCATGGATTGTATCGGAATCGGGGCTAATTTGGGCAGAGTTGTGATTGATATAGAGATTCACGACGATCGTGCGATTGGTTCCTACCATCAAGTCGCCTAACCTCACCGTGAAGGTATCTAGGTTTTGTTCGGGTACTAGTTCAATGGTGTCGGGCATAACTTGAGCAATGGGTTTTAGCTCGGCTAGACGTACATTTGGTGCTAGTTTTAAGATTAGATGGGCGTTGATCGTGCCGACCGACTGCACGCGGTTTAGGAGCCTTTGAAATTCGGATGTAGCCTGATCGGGGGTCTCGATGTATGCCATTGCCCCACCGCCCGCATCGGCGATTTGTTCTAGAACATCTTGGTTCCAAAAATCTCCAAATCCCAGAGTGTGTAAAGTCATACCATATTCGGCAGCCAGTTGAGAAAATTGCAGACAGCGATCATTGCTACCATGTTCATTCTACCCATCGGTAAGAACAAAGGCTTGGCTAATGGTGTTTTTAACTTTGCTTAGTTCTTGGAGTGCGAGTTTGATGCCTTCATCAATGCTAGTACCACCGCTAGCCCGAAGGGATTGGATGTTACCCTTAACAAATTCGGGATTGGTTAGGGGTTGACTCTCAACTACAACTTTGGCTTTATGGTCAAACCCCACAACACTTATGTAATCTGTATAACTCATTCGATCTACGAGATCCCTTGCCGCTTTTTTTACAGTCTCTAAGGGTTGTCCTCCCATGGAACCACTGTGGTCTAGCACCAGACAGAGGTTGAGGGAAGTGTTGGTAGCGCTAGTTGCATCTACAGATACCGTAATTGCCAGCTGGCGTTGGCTGGTGCTTTGGGAACTATCTAGGTGGCGATCGCTAAACTCACAGGATAGATTTACACTCATACAAATAGCTTTTAGTTAAGAATTACTTAAATCATATCTAACTTAACCAGATCTAGCTTATGCAATTATCCCTAAACCTATAGTCTTGTTGTCAGCGATTAGGTGAAGGAATGCACTGATGACACTGATGAATAAAATTAGTTACTGCATCTACAAACTGCTGATGTTGCTCCATCATACTGAGGTGTCCTGAGGTTGCAAGGACTACTAATTCAGAACCTTCGATTTGCTCATTCATATAGCGACTTGCCTCAGTTGGGGTGGCGCGATCTATATTTGCAGAAATAATTAAAGTGGGAATGTGAATCTGCGGCAGAACTTCAAGGGCAGTATAGTGCATCATACCTAGCATCTGCCGCGCCAAAACCGCAGGCGAAACCCAAGATGAGAGATACAGCACTTTGATTTCAAACCCGCCATAAAAGAGGGTGAAAGAGCGAAGCCCCGTAATGGTTTTTATTTTTCTATCTGTAGCACGTTTGATCGGAATTCGCTGTAAGTCGCATAGTCTAGCTGTCCCAAGGTTTGTCTGCCCGCAAAGGAAGAGAATCTAGCAATAATATGGGAAGTTCCATTGAGAAAGCTTAACCAATTTTGAATCCATACAATCGGCCACAAACCAATCATTAAGTAAAGTAGGGGCTCTAATATAGGCTTCTGTAGTACTCGCAAAATACTTTTGCCCGGGGCAGTACTGACGGGATTAGTGGGTGTAGTATTAGCTAAACCTATGCCGCATACCCTTGTTCCCAAATATTCTGGAAAAAGTCGACAAAAAGTCAATAAAATCATGCCACCCATACTATGTCCGAAGATAATCGCTGGCTTAGTTTTAACTAAATCTAAAACGGCGGTAAGGGAGGTAGCCAATTTCTCCATACTATAATCGCCATTTGGCACTTTTCCCGATTTTCCTGTGCCTGGAATATCCCATAGAATTAAGCGAAACTCATCTGCTAAGGCTTCTTTGACATAATACCAATGGGTACTACTAGCATTCCAACCGTGGGTAAAGATTACAGGTTGACCATCTGCTGGCCCGTAGAATTCAACATGGATTTCAGTACCATCTTCCTGCCGAATCCTTTGCACTTCTCTAGAACGCGCTTCTGTAGGTTCATTTTTACCTGGGCGAGCTAAAAGCAGCAAAATAAAGTAACGCCCTAGTAAACTAAAAACTAACATGCCAATGCTTACGAGTAATAGAGATGTAAGTACAGTCGTACCATTAAACCAACCAATTACATAGTAAGAGCCATAACCAATCACCACTGTCGAAAATATTCCTGACAGCAATATAATTAAGGGTGATAAAGGGAAGATAGACATAGTAATTTAGTTATTGCTCCACAATTAGCTAACAAAGATTAAGAAAAAACTCCGTTACGATATAGAAGAGGACATACAGAGGTGAGCTTTTAAATAATTATATTTATTTACCAATTGTGGGGGGAAATACGAAAGATTAAATGTATCCTTAGGCAGAAAATTTGATTTAGCTATCCTTATTCTTGTGGATTCCTTAATTCTTGGAAAGCTTAATCGAAATCAGAACTTGTAATCTCTATACTATTGACCGTAAAAATGGGGTTATTTTGCAAATTAGACTGATGCCGATGAATGACAGAACCTGCCGCGCGATTGCTTAAAAATTCTAGACCAGCTCCATTACATCCTTCAGTTAGTGTTGCCCATCGATCTATTTTTAAGTCTGATTTACACGGGCGATCGCTCATTGCTTTCTAAGTAAATAGTTCTAGTCCCTATACAAATCAGATCTGCAACTAATCAATAGTTGTCAGGGTGAAAATAACCGCTATTCTTAAAACCAATTAATAGTTGGCAAGTCAAGACTTCAGGATAAATTCTAGGATGGATTTCACTTCATTTTCTCAACAATTTCTGAATGGCATCTCCATTGGTAGTGTCTATGCTATTTTTGCCTTGGGCTATACCCTCGTATTTTCGATTTTAGGCATGATTAACTTTGCCCACGGAGCGATTTTTACCCTAGGAGCATATTTCACCTACTTTCTGGCAGGCGGCGGATTTGGATTTAATGGCTTGTTGGCAAATGCAGCATTACCCTTCAAATTACCCTTTGCGATCGCTCTCATGATCGGTAGTATTCTGGCAGGATTAGCATCCGTGTTAGTCGAGTTTTTAGCATTTCGACCTCTGCGTAAACAGGCTTGCGATCCATTGCTGACATTGGTATCTAGTTTGGGCGTAGCTGTAGTCATTGTCAACCTGATTCAGTTTTTGGTCGGCGCTGAGATTTATACATTTCCAAGCAATATCTATGGAAGTTTACCAACCGCAATTAATTTTGGTACTAGCGATCGCCCCATCACCATTCGGACAGTGCAGATTGTAATTTTTGCGGTATCTACGGTCATTGTCTCGATATTGACCTACATTATTAGTTTTACAAAAATAGGTAAGGCATTACAAGCGGTGGCAGAAGATGCGACCACGGCAAGATTATTAGGAATAAATACCGAGAAATTTATTATTCTAACTTTTTTCCTTAGTGGCTTTTTGGCAGGAGTGGCTGGCACCCTTGTTGGCTCTAGTGTGGGGCTGACCCCCTATTTTGGTATTGCCTTTGGCTTAAAAGGTCTAGGCGTAATTGTTCTAGGTGGGCTTGGTAATATCCCAGGTGCAGTGGTTGGCGGCTTGGTCATTGGGTTAGCCGAGGCTTTTGTGCCTTCAGAATATTCAGGTTATAAAGAAGCGATCGCCTTTGCCTTTTTATTCATAATGTTACTATTCCGCCCCCAAGGCTTGCTAGGCAGAGTATTTGTACAGAAGGTTTAGGAATGAACGTAAAATACTCTTAACTTGAATAATTAATTCTCCCTAAATAAATGGCAACTGAAATTACTCTTCAAGACATCGCAGCTACCTTACAAGACGTAGTGAATAGTGTGA
>JBBQHY010000274.1:0-3861 GCA_038324415.1 Pseudanabaenales cyanobacterium
GTCAGTCTGTGGAGCGAACATAAGACCTGATAGAGATACCTCTAAAGGGCAGTTGCGAAATCCTAGTGATAGGAAGAAACAGAAACCTAAGTCGTGAGTCTTAGGAATCCCACGCGCTTTAGCCGTGGGAGGATGTCAATCTGAAATACTTTCATGAAAAAGTTAACTACTGATTTATTAGATCGAATTACTCAAAAATTAGTTGCGACTCTGAATCCAGAGCAGATTATATTGTTTGGCTCCTAAGCATATGGAATCCCAACTGAGGATAGCGACGTTGACCTATTGGTAATTATTTCTCAATCTGATGAACCTCGCTATCGCCGATCGCGTCAAGCTTATAAGGTCTTACAGGGTATTGGTATACCCAAAGATATTCTTGTAATGACTCGTGCAGAAGTTGAGCATAAGGCTAATGTCCCAAGCTCATTAATTAATCAAGTCCTAAGTCAGGGTAAAGTTTTGTATGGATAGCCCCAAATATGAAGAGGTTCAGCAATGGCTTATCAAGAGTCAAAGAGATTTAAAAGTTGCTTGGGTGCTATTTGAGCATGAAGAGTCTCTACTAGATTCTGTTGTCTAACATTATCAACAGTCTGCGGAAAAGTCATTGAAGGCTTATTTGACGTATCAAAATATAACAATCAGAAAAACACACGATCTTGATATTTTGATAGATTTATGTTCTCTATCTGAGCCTAGTTTCCAAGATTTAAAAGATGGGGCAGACATCTTAACGCCGTATGTGACAGAGTTTCGATATCCAAGTGATACGGTTGAGCCAGAGAGATATGAAGCTGAAGAAGCATTAGAGATTGCTAATTCAGTTTTAAATTTTGTTGTTAAATTATTACCAGATAATTTCTGACTTTTCGATGATATATGAACAATGAAAGCATCTATATTATTATCCCCGTTCATAATCGCAAGGCGCTTACTTTAGATTGTCTGGAGAATTTAAAAACTAACAGTGATTTGCAGAAATATCAGGTGATCGTTGTTGATGATGGCTCTTGCGATCGCACAGCCGATAAAGTAGCAGAAAATCATCCCGAAGTTACTATTCTCAAAGGTGACGGAAATTTATGGTGGACGGGTGCGGTCGCCTTAGGGATGGAATATGCATATGAACAGGAAGCAGAATATTTCATCTGGTTAAATGATGATTATCAATTTAGTTGCGGCACCCTTAAGAATTTAGTAAGTTTTGTTTGTGAAAATGAAAGAGCGATCGCTGGCTGTCAAGGTATAGAAGTAGATAACCCTGACACAATTGTATTTGGGGGGAAAGTTAAGACTTGGAAAGGTTATACTCCCTTCCCACCATAGAAATATACACAGTTTTAATGGGGTTAAGTGGCAAAGCCCCTTCGTGGGAGCGTAGCCCCCACACCCCCAAAAGACTAATCTTTGACTGGGAAGGGAGTAGGTTTATTCAAACTCCTAAAAATACACTTACTAGTTGTGATTTACTAAGTGGAAATATTGTCTGCTTTCCAAGGTCTATAATTGATCAAATTGGTTATCCTGAATCTAAGTTTACACCCCATTATGGAGGAGACTCTCTGTATTTAATTCTTGCTAAAAAAGCAGGATTTTCAATTTATGTAGATACTAGAAGTTTAGTAAATAGCTTAGTTGGAACATCAAAACTTTATCCGCAAAAATGGTTACTTGGATCAGGAAAAACCTTAGATATTCTTAAATTAGTATTTGTGCCACAATCAGGATTAAGTTGGCGAGTATGGTTAAAGTTAAATTGGGAAGCCTACTCAGTCTGGGGAATTGTGATGTTTCTCAAGAAATATTTACCTATTTTGTTAATTACTAGTTTAAGGTTTTTGCCACTCAAACTAAGGTCAAAATTATTTACAAATAAGCATGAGTAATATTACTATTGTGATTACTTGTTACCTTGAAGGTGAGCTAATTAATGAGGCTATTAATAGTGTATTAGGACAGTCAGTTTTACCTCAGGAAATAATTATCGTCGATGGTGCATCAACCGATCAAAGTACGATCGCAGTTTGTAAACAACTAGTACGAAAACAAGATGCTAACTGTCCGATCAAAGTAATATAGCGAGAAGAAAATAGTGGATCGGTGATCGCTAGGAATACTGGATTTGAGGTTGCTAGTGGTGAAATTTTAGTTCCTATAGATGCTGATGATATTTTGCCTATAGACGCTTTAAGACTAATTGAGGCCGCGTTTAAGAATGATCCTGAATTAAGTTTTATCTATGGCAGTTATATCAGAAAGAATAAGGCTCAATCTGAGGGTATAAAGATTAATGCCGATGATATTTCTTTAGAGATAATGTTACGCGCAAAAAGGTTTTCTTTAAGTTCAAATTGGAAATTATTCGGGACAACTCCATTAAGGCGATCGCTTTGGGAATCTTTAGGAGGTTACGATCCTAGGTTTGGGGTTAAGGATTTACATGATGTGGAGTTTTGGATTCGGGCGATCGCATCTGGGGGAAAATATACGAATATTCCTGAAGTAATTTATATTTGGCGGAAGTATTTAGGTAACAATAGTCGCCTCGTTACACCTATGGCTTGGTATCAGATTGCCGAGAAGTATTTCGATATTTATCAAAGTATTGGATTGGAGTATCGAGCAAATGAACTTTTACTTATGGGGAGTAAATGGCTAAATCGAGATCTTGATACTTATAGTCAAAGGCTCTGGAAGTCTCTGCTGTCAGGGCAGATTCATTTTTCAACTTTAGTGGCGATCGCTTTACCAAGACAACTTCTAAAATTATTAGTTAACTGGCAGCGGCGATAAACTTTACAGATTATTCAATGCCAAGCGATCGCATTTTTTCTTGTAACTCCCGCAAACTATCCTCGGCAAGTTCAGCTCGATTTAATAATGCTTCAGCTCTTAGATGTTCCTGTTCGGCTTTAAGTCGTTCCTGTTCGGCTTTAAGTCGTTCCTGTTCAGCTCTTAGATGCTCATGCTCCGCTCTTAGTCGTTCCTGCTCAACTTTTTTAATTTCGATTCGGGCTGCTTCTTGGGGCGTAGGCAATAAACTGCCTTCCAAGGAAAAATAGCGTAATTGACGCTCATGAATGCCTAGAAACAGTCCCAGCATTTCACTCCAAACCCACCCTTGAGCATTTGAGGTGATCGGTTTATATTGATTTAAATCTAATCGAAATCCTGCAAACTCTAGAGTTTCGGGGGAAAAATAGAAATACTCAGGTGTATGAAATCTCTGGGCATACAAATTACGCTTTAAGGTGCGATCGGTGTTAGCAGTGGAGTCAGATAAAAGCTCGATAATCAAATCAGGATAGCGTCCATCTTCTTCCCAAACCACCCAAGAGTTCCGTGGCTCTCGCGTGGTATTTTTAACTAGAAAAAAGTCAGGTCCTCGAAAATCATGATTCTTTAGTTGCTGACGACTGAAATAAACTGTAAGATTTGCCCCAATAAAAAAGTCATCACGCTCTTGCCACAGCCATTCTAAACAAGTCACCAGTAATAGTAACTGCATGTAGTGCAAAGAACTTTCCATTTCAGGTTCATCACTCAAAAGTTTTTTAGCATCTGGCATTTGCATTTCTAGTTCGCGGGCGGTAATTGCAGCCATCTATCGCTCCTGTTGCAAGATTTAGGGTATAGCCTAGAGTTTTTCTAATTTAATATCTATCATACTTGTCTGCCAAGAGCAAAGACATACCATTAGCGATGAATTTCTAAGTTACTCCCTTCCCACCGTAGAAATATACACAGTTTAAATGGGGTTAAGGGGCAAAGCCCCTTCGTGGGGGGGCCCCCCCCCCACCCCCCAAAAAAAAAAACATTGAAATGGGACGGTGGTGTGTATTTTAATTAAATAAAAAA
>JBBQHY010000275.1:0-3832 GCA_038324415.1 Pseudanabaenales cyanobacterium
TAATTAGAGATCAAAAGTCTTTAGTCATCCCGATTCAAGCAACTTTGTCCCAAAAACGAGATTTATGTTTTCACTATGACGAGATTTTGCGATCGCATTCCGATCAAATTGTCAGCAACTCTGTCAGCTATGGTGATAGTACTCAAGAGGTAATTATTGCCACCTCCGAAGGCACCTTGATCCAGCAGGCATGGAGTGATTTAGAAATGCGGTTTGGTGCAACTGCGAGATCGGGCGATATGGTGCAAACTGCTAGGGAAACCGTGGGATCGAGGCGGGCTTTTACCGATGTTGAGGGGTTGGACGCACAGGTTAAAGCAGCAGCTAGTCGGGCAGTGACGGCTCTGGATTTACCTGAAGTGAAAGGTGGCACCTATAGCGTAGTAATTGATCCGATCTTGGCAGGATTATTTGTACATGAGGCTTTTGGGCATCTATCCGAAGCTGACATGATCTATGAAAATCCCGACCTGCTTGAGGTCATGACCCTCGGTCGCCAATTTGGAACTAAAGAATTACAGATTTTTGATGGAGCCGCAACCCTCGGACATCGGGGAAGCTATCTCTATGACGATGAAGGCGTTCCAGCCACTACAACCCAATTAATTCAAGATGGCGTATTGGTAGGTTGGCTGCACTCACGGGAAACAGCAGGAAAATTAGGAGAGATGCCAACGGGTAATGCCAGATGCTTGGATTATCACTATGCGCCGATTGTGCGGATGACGAATACTTGGATTGGTAGGGGAACAAAGCCCGTCATAGATTTATTTAGTGACATTCCCGTGGGTGTTTATGCCAAAAACTGGCAAGGGGGCATGACCAATGGCGAAATGTTTACCTTTACGGCAGGTGAAGCATGGATGATTCGGAATGGTGAGATTGCCGAGCCTGTAAAAGATGTAACCCTCTCTGGGAATGTCTTTCAAACCCTCGGAGATATTGAAGCGATTGCCGATGATTTTATTTGGGATGAATCTGGGGGCTGTGGTAAAGGCGGACAAAATGGCTTGGCAGTGGGCTGTGGTTCCCCTAGCTTACGAATTAAGAATGTGGTGGTCGGCGGAGAAGTAGGCTAATTTAATTACTTGCGATCGCTACCCTTCAGTTCTAGCATTTTAGGTAAGGGTTTATTTGTCAGAGTTTCAGAAATATAAAGCTCAAAGGCAAAGTTCATAAATAAAATTTTTTTGGGAAAATGCTAAAACAAACACTAAAAGGTAAGTTAAAAAGTTGGTCAAATGTATTGATATTGATCGCTCTGATGATCACAACTTTTATTACCAGTTATCCTGCGGAGGCAAAACTTCCAGCCACCAGTGCCATTAAAGACTCTAGAATTTTATTGCGCAACGCCCTGCCAATTAAAAATGACCTAATTCGGGAAGTCCAAACCACCTTAGAAGCGCAACCTCGCCAAGCCAATCTTAAGCGTTGGAGTAGTATGGCAAAGGACATAAAGCGTGTTCAAAATATTCTGAGCGAAAATCAAGATAAATTACTCGCTAGTCTCACAAGTGAATCCGTAGGCGTTGAAAACCTGAAAAAGCTAAAAGTGGCTTTAGTGCCTTTGCAAGATGCGATCGCCAATAAAGAACGGAATAAAATAAAACCCCAAGTCGAACAGGCTCTAGAATATGTGGGTAATCTTGAAGCTTTGATGGTAAATGGTTTCCCGTTTGCCGTTCCAGAGGTATACTCTAATCTTCCCCAACTCAAAGGCAGAGCTACGGTCGAACTAGAAACTTCTAAAGGCGCAATTACGATAATTTTAGATGGTTACAATGCCCCAGTAAATGCAGGGCAATTTGCTGACCTTGTGCAAAGAGGATTTTATAACGGGCTAACTTTTAATCGAGCCGATGATGACTACTTCCTCCAAGGGGGCGACCCCGTGGGCGATGCAGATGGATTTGTCGATCCTGCTACAGGTAAAGTCAGAACTGTGCCAATGGAAGTCAAAGTCCCTGACAAAGACGTTCCGTTTTATGGCTTTACTCTTGGCGATCTTGGACTAGCTCGTGCCTTGCCCGTTCTACCTTTCTCCGCCTTTGGTACGATCGCTATGGCACACCCTGCTGATGATGTGAATGGAGGTTCTTCTCAATTTTTCTTGTACTTGTTTGAATCAGATTTGACTCCTGCGGGCTTAAACCTTATTGATGGAAATTACACCGCTTTTGGTTATCTCAAAGATGGAGTTGAGGTGCTAAGAAAACTTAAGCTAGGAGATGAGATTATCTCTGCTCGGATTATTGAAGGTGCTAAAAATTTAGTTCAGCCTTCATTTTAAGGATTAAAAAAGGATGCAAACAATTAGAATATGGATAGTATTAAAAGGAGTTTAGTTATATGCAAATCATTGGCATAATTCTACTTGTCATCTATATCGTGGGTGCAGTCAAATTTTTGCAAGGATCAGGGAAAACCAACTTTACCCAAAATCAAATTCCCCTAGCTCTGTTGTGGCCAGTGTTATTAGTGGTTAATGAAAACTATCGCCGTAATTTCGTTAAAGCTTTAAAGGGAAACTAAATGAATTGGTGGAGACGGCTAAAAATTAATCCTCTTGCCCGCATTGGGGCGATCGCTATCATCATTTTGTATGCGTCAACCATCTTTGCGGGGCTGATCACGCCTTACAGTATGTATGATGCTCCTAAAAATAGTGCATTGCTACCCCCAACCGAAATCTATTGGCATAATCAACAAGGGGAATTTTTGGGGGCGCATGTTTATCCCACTACCCAAGGCGCGGTGGACTTTGAGACGGGCGATCGCAAGTTGATTGTCGATTTTTCTAAGCCTTCCCGAATTTTACTATTTCACTATGGTCGGCTTTTTAGCACCACAGGCGATGGACGCATAAATTTACTGGGAACAGACGATCAAGGAAGGGATCAGTTTACCCGACTGCTATATGGCGGCAGAGTTAGTTTATTTATCGGCATTATTGGTACCGCTATTTCTTTTACGATTGGTTGCTTGGTAGGCGGGATTTCTGGATATTTTGGGGGTTATGTAGATACGATTCTCATGCGATTAGTGGAAGTGATCATGTCTGTGCCTTCTATCTATCTATTAGTGGCACTAGCGGCAATCTTGGATAAAAATCCCTTCACCCAATTGCCCTTTACCAATGCCGAGCGATTTATCCTAATTACGGTAATTATCTCTTTTGTGCAGTGGGCAGGTTTAGCAAGAATAATTCGCAACCAAGTTCTTTCCATTAAAGAAGAACAATTTATTTCGGCGGCGATCGCTACGGGGGCAAATTCCCTAAGAATTATTACTCGTCACATTCTGCCCCAAACTTCTAGCTTTATCGTGATCTCGGCAACCCTAGCTATTCCTAGTTTTATAGTTTCAGAATCCGTATTAAGCCTGATTGGATTGGGGATTCAACCGCCCGATCCATCATGGGGTAATATGCTTTCCCTTGCCACAAATGCTTCTGTCATAATTTTGCAACCTTGGTTAATCTGGTCACCCGCCGTGTTGATTATTCTCACAGTTCTGGCTTTTAACCTACTCGGCGATGGCTTGAGAGATGCTTTAGATCCTAAGAGCTTGAAAGGATAATTAAGTAGGTAAGCATAGATAAGCTGATGGTAATTGCCCAACTGGGGTAAATTGATAAAATTCTCAAAAACAAAAAAGTACAAATCACGAAAGGACTAGAGGGCATTTCTAATAACTGGAGTTTAGACTAATAAGTACCTCTAGCAGGAAATCTCCCGCTAGTTAAAACTGACAGGATAAGTTCGTAAATCCGAAAATTATTTACGAGGCGATGTCTTCAGGCACTTTCTTTATCTTAGAAAACCCTTTT
>JBBQHY010000276.1:0-3821 GCA_038324415.1 Pseudanabaenales cyanobacterium
AAATCTTGGATCATCACCGAAGAACTTCTTGTTAGCATCACTTGAGATCAAGCCAAAGGTCTTTACAAACTCATCGTATTCACGGTTTAGTTCCGACCTCCATATTTCCTCAGACCACGCACTATCAGACAGTTGGGCATCAAGCAACTCATTCAAGCAGTTTAATACTCTGAGATTTGCTTCAATCCGATCGCACGATATTTTAATTAAGCGATCGCTCTTTCTCTGCCACAGTTCACCTTCATATTTGCAGTAACCGTTGATTGGGATTCTGAGTAACTGGTCTGGAATTAGCTTAATCTTCTTCTCTACAAAAAGCTCTTTGTAGCAAGGCTTTAAACTAGAATAAATATCTTTAACAGCTTCCTCCAAGTTGCGATCGTCCGATCTAACCCCCAGACGATTCCTTTCAGGATGCGTACCGCCAGTTCCGTAAAGTTGATCTATACAAATCTCCCCTAGAACATTTTGGGGTTTGGTTATATAAATTTGATTCAACTGAAGCTCAATTCTGCCAAATCTTTTACAGGTCGCAGTTTCAACCCAGATTGGATTCAACTCATAGGTCTTTTGAAATACCAGTAAGTCAGTAGTGACTTGAGTATTGGCATTCTTCATCATGCCGCTTGGGAACCGAATGGCAGTTATCAACTTTGCTTTGTCTGCAATGTCTTGTCTAAAATCATGATTGCCAAGCGTGTCAAGGGTTCCAGTGCTAGTAATCAATGCAATCAATCCACCCTGCCTTACCGAATCTATGCACTTAGAGACAAAGTGATTGTGAATTAAAAGTCCGTCATACCTTGGTTCAAATACCGAATAATTACCAAATGGCACGTTCCCGATCGCTAGATCAAAGTAATCATCTGGCAGTGACACTTTTTCAAACCCTTTGTTATAAATTTTGGCATTTGGGTACAGATATTGGGCGATCGCAGCAGGGATAAGATCGAGTTCTACCGCAGTCCACTCGCTGACATGATCTATAAAATATCCAGTTCCACATGATGGCTCCAATACTTTGCCAGACTTAAACCCAAGATGTTCGACTATTTCCCATATCCACTTAACTACATCCTTATTGGTGTAATAGGCAGTCAAAATACTGGCATTAGCTTGGGCAAATTCTTCTTTACTAAGGAATTTTCTTAATAAACTGTGGTTTGGATGTTCGGGCTTAAAGACTTGCCACAATGCTCCCCAGCCATTGAACTTACTTAAAATTTCCAGTTCATCAGCATTAGGATTCTTGCCAGTTAATTGTAAACTTTTCAGCGTAGCGATCGCCTGTAAATTATCTTTAATACTCATATTCATCCTTCTAACTATGCGATCGCCGAAGGACTTTCATTTATTAAATCTCCCCAGTTTTATCTTTCAACTCCCAACCGACAACGATCATAAAAAAAGGGAGCTTGCGCCCCCCAGTCAGTTATGGATTTGCCACTACAAGAGAGACATAAGCCACAATCTCGTCACCCGTATTTTGCTCAATTTTCATTGTGTCAACCTTGTGCTGAATATAGTCAGAAAACAAAGGAAAATCTTCTTTTAACCGCAGCCATTTTTCGTAATAATACATTTCCATTTCTTTAATTTGAACTCTACGCTGCCCCAACAATGAAGGGAGTCAAGGGTTAGAAATTCTTGGAGCAGAGCGAAGGTAGAATTTGTTATTGGCGCAGCCCTTGCACCCCGTAATTACACTTGGCAGGAGAGTTCAGAGTCAGAGCGGCTTCTCTTCGCAGTCCCTAGCCTCGCGGCGTTTGAGCGTAGAGACTTTCACTGTCAGGTTAAGCTAAATTTCTGATCTGGGCGATCGCCAATTAATATATCCCCTAGAACAACGAACGGGGGCAGAAACTTACCCCCTAGAACATTTCTAAGCCGTGACCAACTCTCGACTTTCCACCTTCAATTCCTTCAGAAATTCATTCGCCTTTCGAGCTTCAGCCGCCGCCGTAAAGAAAAACTTCTTATCATGTCTAAGAGCTTGCAGCCAACTATCTATATAACTGGCATGACTATCCATCTCTGAATCAATGCCAAAGTCATTACACCGAAAAGCTGCTCCAATCTCTGCGATCAATTCTTCGTAGGCGTAATCTTTACTGCCAAATTTCCCAGTCAACGGGCGATCGCATCTTGAACTATGCCCAGTCCAGTGGGTTAATTCGTGGATCATCGTTGCATAAAAGCTATTGGCAGACTCAAAATGCCCAAACTCTGGCATCTGGATAGCGTCCGCCGTCGGCGTATAAAATGCGCGATTGCCTCCATAACTAATTTTGGCATCAGTTGAATCTATGAATTTCTCAATCTCTGGTATGCGGACATCGGGATTAATTTCTGAGCGATCGCCCCCACTATATTTACCAATGCGATCGCTAATCTTAATTTCAGCATCCGAGTCATCAAAGAGCGAAACATGGAAAACATTCAACCACTTTGCAGCCCCAGCCCATTTTTCTTTCCCATCATCATCTTCTACTGCAAACTTTCCGCCCCATCTCAACCATGTTGCTTTAGAACCTTTCCGCAATTGCCAGCCAAGCTCTTTCGCTTGCGAAAAGCCCACAAAATCAGGCTGATTACTCGCCAAAGAGAGCATATCAACTAGGCAAAGTATTGGATTTATACCCGTGTAACAATGCCCACTAACCAAGTTTTTGAAGATCGATTCACCATTACTCGACCATGATTTAGTCCAAGGTTTTACACCCTTTTCAAGTAAGGTAATTAATTTGTCGGTAACGATTTGATATTTGTCGCAAGCTTCTTTCATGGGATACTTTTTAATTTTTCACCCTTTCCGTAGGACTTTTCACTGTTAAATTTCTATAGTCAGCAATGGTCTAGCCTTGTGAAATTAACAAAGATAAATTATCTGTAGTGTTACTTATTGTTTCCCACCGTCACGAGAAAAAAAGGAGCTTTTGCTCCCAAATAACTAAACTTTATTTTCTCTAATCAACCACTCAACACAACTTTTAATCACATCACTATGACAACCTTCAGGCTTGCACAAGCAACCTAATTTAATATCACGAACTTTTGCTCTTGCTGCCAATTTTTCCAATTCCTTATAAACCTCAGCTTCTTTCTTAACTTCCTCAAATAACCAATTTCTATATTTTTCAACTACTTCTTTTTTATTTCCATCTTTCCCAATCACAAATTTATTCCCCAATAAACTTGATCCATCATTTTTTCTGCCAATATCGGTCGGGAGTGGGGGAATAGGGGTCGGGCTGCCCCCGTATGAGCGCAGCGAATTGTGTTTAAGTGCAGCGAAGAAAAACATTAGTTCTCCACAGGTTTTAGTTGAGGGGCAAGCCCCCCACTACTTACAAGCTAGTGATAGCCACCTCCAAGCCACTGGCTAGATAGCACTTTGCGGCTTGCCAGCAAGCGTAATAACCACCTGTAAACACATCTTAATCACCAACTGATAGACAATAAAACATAAATAAATTTGAACTCTACGGTTGCCACAGCGCACCTGTGCAATGGCTTATGGAGACTTGATCTGACGTGCCTTCAGCGCTCAGGTCATAGTCGGAGTTACTTGTATAGCCATTGTGCTGGTGCTACCCTTGCCAAACCAGAGTTCAATGTCCGAGCGGACTGTATTCGTAGTCCTTAGCCTCGCGGCGTTTAAGCGGAGGAACCTTTACTGTCAGCAATTCTCATTTTGACTTTTAAGTTGCCCATAAGTTACCTAAGCTAAAAATTTTTAACGAAGTTATAGGCTTTTCAAGATTTTCTATTGCGCCTATTCTCAATAGCATGAGTGAAACTGATGCAAATTTTCCATAATG
>JBBQHY010000277.1:0-3807 GCA_038324415.1 Pseudanabaenales cyanobacterium
AAATACATCTCCCAATGCTTCGACATCACTGGTTAAGCGCGTAATCAACTTCCCAACAGGAGTGCGATCAAAAAAGCTTGTAGATAAAAGCGTAACGTGGGCAAATAGATCTTTGCGAATATCTGCTGTAATATTCTGTCCAACTTTTTGGACTAAGTAACCTTGCCAAGATTGCAACCCCAGTCGCATTAAAACAGTAACCCCTACGATCAGACAGAGCCAATGCAAACCATTTAAGTCACCTTTGGCAATTGGTCCATCAATACCTTGTTGCACTAATATTGGCTGAATGGCATTAGCGATCGCTAATGGTAATAATAAGATCAGTGAAATACCTAAATCTTTTTTACTCCTTTCGGCATAGGGTCTTAGCTTAAGCAGAAGTCGCCAATCACTATCAGCTTTTTGAACGGTTTTTGGTGAATTTATCTCGGCAGTAGGTCGGTTAGCAACCATTAGGTAAAATTAATTTTTAGTTATCTCTATTAAAGATAGCCTAATCTAAATCTCTACCACTGGGGTTTCTTGATGGATCGCTGTTTAAGAATCCAAATATAAATAGTCCAACAAAGAAAAATACAGTGATATAAACCACAATTTTGAGAGTGAGCATGAATCTTAAATTCTCCCGAGATAAAAAATTAAATTAATAATTAAACCTAATTGTACCGCCGATAGGCAATTAACCGCACTCTGCAAGAATACTTAAAATACTGTTACTTTATTAAAGGATGAGAAAATGCACGTCAAGATTTGTGGAATTACTAAACCCGATCAAGCCTTAGCGATCGCGCAGTTAGGGGCAGATTATTTAGGCTATATCTGTGTCTCATCTTCCCCCCGATTTGTAACTCCCGAGCAAGTAGATCTCATTACTAATAAATTCACTAATAATGTTCAAAATCATAAACTTGGTCATGTCGGCGTATTTTTAGATGTAGATATTGCCGAAATTTCTAAGTATATAAATATATCCAACATCAATACCATTCAACTCCACGGTGATGAATCCATAGAATTTTGCCAGCAAGTTAAGTTAAAGTTTCCCCAAATTAAGTTAATCAAAGCTTTTAGGATTAAGAATCGAAAAACACTCGATCACATATTACCCTACACAAACCATGTGGATGTGGTGTTATTGGATGCCTACGATCCTCAATTGGCAGGTGGTACGGGCAAAACCATAGACTTGTCAATCTTGAAAGATTTTCAGCCTAGTTGTGATTGGTGGCTTGCAGGTGGTTTGTCTCCTCAAAATTTGGAAATGGCGATCGCTCAGTTACAACCCGATGGCATTGATGTTTCTAGTGGAGTGGAAATATCTGCGGGTAATAAGGACGTAGAGCAAGTCAGAAATTTGCTTAAATTAGTAAGACGGAACCTAAAAAATTAACCACGCCATAGCAAAATTGCCGCAAATATGGCTACAGGGATAGTAATTGCTGTGAATGCGATTGTATTTTGATCAATTTGACTAAAAATCGGTAAATACATGGAACTTTGCTTAATTAAGAAAGCGATCGCCACACTAATCCCAAATAACTTAAGTCCAAACTTAAACATATATTTATTTCCTCGGAGCAATTTCTGAAGCAGATGGAAAGTTCTCAATACGTACCCCTGCCATTGCCTTTTCCATAAAGCTACGCCAAATTGGAGCTACATAAACCCCACCTGTTACCCCGTTAGACATTTGGGAATAATCATCATTGCCAATCCAAATAGCCACAGCTAGCTGAGGTACATAGCCGACAAACCAAGCATCTCTAGAGTCTGAAGTAGTACCTGTCTTCCCCGCTACAGGGCGACCTCCACTTAAAAGCGCTTGGGTTCCACTGCCACTTGTAATTACTCCTCTTAAGACGTCAGTAGTTTCTGCCACAGCATAGGGATCAAGGGCTAGTTTCGGTTTGGGAGTATTATCTAAAATTACTTTTCCTGTACTATCAGTAATCCGAGCAATCAAAGTAATTTTATTTTTATAACCGCCATTAGCAAACGTAGCGTAGGCACCTGCGGTTTCTATAACTGTTAAATCGGCAGAACCTAGAGGCAGAGATACAAATGGCTCTAGTGGACTCATAATTCCTAATTTACGACAATTTTCTATAATTTTCTTTAGTCCTACAGATTGACCCAATCTAATTGCGGGAATATTCCGAGAAATTGCTACAGCTTGGCGAATGCTAATCCACCCCATGAAAGTATCATCGTAATTACGAGGGATATACATTTCATTGCCGTCAGGATAGCTAATGGGTGAGTCATCTATAGTTGAGTCTGGAGTATAGTTTCCAGTGACAAAAGCTGAATAATAAACAAAGGGCTTAAAGGTTGAACCAATTTGGCGTTTTGCTTGAACTGCTCGATTAAATTGATTTTGCTCATAGGAGCCTACTCCTCCCACCATGGCTTTGACAAAACCTGTTTTTGGATCAATAGCAACTAGAGCTATTTGCTTAGCATTGGCACCATTGTTTTGCAAGTCTTTATGCCCTTGTTCCATAGTTTGTTCAGCTATACGTTGGAGCTTTAGGTCAATCGTAGTTTGAACTCGTAATCCACCCTTGAGGACTAAATCTTGCCCAAACTTATCCATCAATTCTGCTGATACCGCTTGGGTAACATATGGAACTTGGCTAGCAGTGTAGGAGGTGCCTTTACCCAATTTAACTTGAGCTTTTCTTGCTGCTTTAATTTCATCTGGTGTTGCCCATCCCAATTCTTTCATTCTCTCTAGTACAAGTCCCTGCCGAAATTTAGCAGTTTTAAAATCATCTTTGGGATTAAATACTGAAGGCGCTTGCACTACTCCTGCCATCATTGCTGCTTCGGCTAAGGTTAAATCTGCGGCACTTTTATTAAAATAGTTCTGAGCAGCGGCTTCTGCACCATTTGTATTTCTACCCCAGTAAACTTGGTTGAGATACATTTCTAAAATTTGATCTTTAGTGAAAACTTGCTCAACTCGCATTGCCAAGACTGCTTCCGCGACTTTGCGATTAAAACTGCGTTCAGATGAGAGAAAAAGGTTTTTCACCAATTGTTGCGTTAGAGTAGAGCCACCTTCTAGAGTTTCATTGGATCTAAAGTTTACTAGGGTTGCTCTGGCAATACCAGCAGGATTAATGCCACTGTGGGAATAAAAGTAAGCATCTTCGATCGCCAAAATCGAACGCTTTAAGTTAGGGGATATCCGACTAAGGGGAACAACTTCACGATTTATATCTCCATGCAAGCGTGCAATTAGTTCGCCATTAATGTCATAGAAATAGGAAGTTTCGGCAGGGGTATAATTTTTAAGAATTCGCACGTCTGGCAAGTCATTAAAGCTGACGGCTAATCCAACTAAGGCCCCAGCCAGAGCTGACCCACCAACTAAAAGTCCACCTAAGAATAAATTTCCAAGGTTTTTGGTGACTTGTGTGAATACTACTTTTGCCATATTTCGGGCGACTATATGTCAGCCAATGTTAACTCAAATATTTATAACAGTTTCAGAGTTGATTCTGATAAAAGGAATTTAAAAACTAAAGAATTTAAAAACTAAAGAGGCTGAGCGTTTATTCCCAGCCTCTAATGCTAATGAATTAAGTGGCTAATAAATTAACTAGTTCATAAATTAAGTAATTTGAATCTAGGTAGCTAGAAAGGTTTTTTTAAATTCAGCGATCGCTTCTTTTAAAATTCCTTCAGCTTCTTCACCAATCTTCTTTTCAGCATTGATTAGATCAGCATACTTGGGCAAGCTGGTTGCTAAGTAGTTACGGAATCCCTTATTAAAGGTTGTAACTTTTGCTACGGGAA
>JBBQHY010000278.1:0-3799 GCA_038324415.1 Pseudanabaenales cyanobacterium
TGGGTTGTCCAGCATTGCTTGAGGGAATTTAGAAATATACTCATATCAAGCTCTGCTAGAGGAGAGTTGTAGTAGTCTGAAACTTCTTCGCTAAAACGAGTGTAAAAGTTCTTGCCCCACCACTTGCCGCAGTTAAACAAAACCAATCCTGCCGCTTGTCCTGTTTCCTTTTCTAAACCAGCATATAAAGCTTGAATTAAAGTTGTAGGTACAGCAATTAAGCGATCGCCCCGGCGATTTTCTAAAAGCCCAGATTCTAAGTCCCCACGTACATAGGTCTCATAGCCAAAATAATTGCCCGAAAGCTGGTTGTCTTTAATTAAATCTGCGACAGAAATCATATTTTTCTTTTACGTCAATTCGATGGGTTTGGCACTAGGCATGGTGAATTATCATTATCCCTGAACTTAAAGCAATTTTAGGAGTTTAGATCATGAATTTTCACTTCTGTAAAAAAGCAACTTCTTACCCCTGTATGGCACGCAATTCCTCCAACTTGCTCAATTTTAATCAAAATCACATCTGCATCACAGTCATAGTAAAAATGCTTAACCTTTTGAATATGCCCAGAGGTTGCGCCCTTATGCCAAAGTTCCTTTCGCGATCGACTCCAATAATGTACTTCTCCAGTTTGGATAGTCAAAGCTATAGATTCGGCATTCATCCAAGCCATCATTAGTACGGCTCCATCTTGACTATCTTGGGCGATCGCTGGAATTAATCCATTGGCATCAAATTTTAATTTAGTTATTAGTTCCTCTATAGGGCTTGAAGGATCAATGGGCTTAGTCGGATTTAATGAAATATTTTTAATTTGGTTGCGCGCGATCTCATCACATCTCTCGTTATTCGGATCGCCCGAATGTCCCTGTACCCAACACCAAGAAACCTGATCGGAATTTAGTCGATCAAGGGCTTGCCAAAGCTCCTGATTTTTAACAGGCTGCTTACTTGAAGTCTTCCAACTATTTTTCTTCCATCCTTGAATCCACCTCGTAATACCATCAATGACATATTTGCTGTCGGTAAAAAGTTGAACAGGTTTAGTTTGATCTAGTTGTTGCCAAAATTTTAAACCTGCGATCGCGCCAGCTAACTCCATCTGGTTATTAGTAGTGTGTGCTTCTCTGCCGCCAAATTCTTTGCTAGTCCCGTCGCTGAAATTAATTACTACTCCCCAACCTCCAGCTCCCGGATTACCCGAACAGGCGCCATCAGTGTATATGCTCGAAATTTGTGATGAATTAGATATTTTTGCCATTCACAGATTTTAATGCAGATTCAAAGCTTTGCAAAATTCTGGGAAATATTCAAGAATCTGATTTGAGTTTATTATATTTTATAGAACTTTGTATCTATTAATACAGAAGTTTTTGTTAGAATTATAAATATAAATAACCACGGGCAAGACTATTATGACTAATCAACGAATATTGGCAGCAACTCAACTCCAATTAGACAAAAAACGTGATTTGGCAGTTCTAAGTCGAGCTACTCAAGGGCAGACCAACTTTGACCACAAGCAAGAACGCTTGATAGCTATCAAGTCCCATCAGCGCCAATTAAATCAACAAGAGATACTGTTAAGCCGCTCAAAAACCTCAAGTTAATGAGTCCATAAATTTTAAGTAATAATAATTTCTTGACAATTAGCCAATTATTTGGAATGATCGTTGTTTATGAAATTGTTATTACGCATTCATTCTTTTGGCTAACGTAATTGTAATTGGTACCCAGTGGGGCGACGAAGGAAAAGGCAAAATCACTGATTTGCTTAGTCGCTCTGCAGATGTCGTAGTTAGGTATCAAGGCGGAATCAACGCTGGACACACTATAGTAGTAAATGAGCAGGTATTCAAACTGCACCTGATTCCTTCAGGTATTTTATATCCCAAAACCGACTGCATCATTGCTAGCGGCACTGTAGTAGATCCAGAAATCTTACTGCAAGAGCTTGAGCAACTGAGAAAAGTTGGTGTATCCACTGATCGCCTCTTTATCTCCGAAACAGCCCACGTCACAATGCCATACCATCGCTTAATTGACAAAGCGGCAGAAGAACTCAGAGCAGAACATAAAATTGGGACTACAGGTCGAGGGATTGGACCTACCTATACCGACAAGTCAGAGCGCATTGGCATTCGGATTCTAGATTTGATGGATACTGATCTATTGCGTAAACGCTTAAAGTGGGCAGTAGAGCAGAAAAATATTATTTTGGAACGGCTCTATAACCTGTCGCCTCTGGATCCCCAAGAAGTAATTGAGAAGTATATCGGCTACGCCGATCAACTTCGTCCCTTTGTGGTTGATACGTCTTTACGCATTGATGAAGCCATTAGGAAACGTCGTAACATCCTATTTGAAGGCGCACAGGGTACTCTCCTTGACCTCGATCACGGTACCTATCCCTACGTCACATCTTCTAACCCAGTCGCTGGTGGAGCTTGCATTGGCGCAGGAGTTGGCCCTACAATGATAGACCGCATTATCGGTGTAGCTAAAGCCTATACAACCAGAGTGGGCGAAGGTCCTTTCCCCACCGAACTTAAGGATGACATTGGTGCCCATCTGGGCGTTCGGGGAGCTGAGTTTGGAACTACTACTGGGCGCAAGCGTCGCTGTGGCTGGTTTGATGGCGTAATTGGTCGGTATGCAGTGCGAATTAACGGTTTGGACTGTTTAGCAATTACTAAGCTTGATATTCTGGATGAGCTAGATGAAATAAAGGTTTGCACTGCCTACGAGCTTGACGGCAAGCTAATTCGTGATTTTCCTAGTGATGCTCGTACCTTTGCCCGATGTGTCCCTGTCTATGACACTTTGCCTGGTTGGAATCAATCAACCACTGAGTGCAAAGAAGTATCCGAGCTCCCTGCTGCGGCTAGAGCTTATCTTAAGTATTTAGCCGACCTAATGGAAGTTCCAGTCGCGATCATTTCATTAGGTGCTAGTCGTGGGCAGACTATCATCGTAGAAGACCCTATTCATGGACCTAAGCGTGGGCTTTTGAGTGCAAATCTCTAATGTCTTTCTAAGGTCGCTGATCTAGAAAAACTATTTTCTACTAACTCTGTAAATTTCTCTTGTAATTTTAGTAACTAATTCGTTTCCTATGCCACTAACTATTGAATGCCAATCTCGTCCAGCTAAAACTAATCCCCGTGCAATCCGCCGTGGGGGGCGTGTTCCAGCCACTATCTACGGACATAAAGGGGCAGAATCTACAGCAATTAGTCTGAATACTAAAGAAGCGATTGCCCTGCTTCGCTACGCTGTGATTAACAATACTTTGATCGATGTCAAGGTCACGGATGGGGACTTTAACGGCATCACCATCCTCAGAGAAGTTCAGTACCATCCCTACAAAGATGATATTTACCATATCAGTTTCTTTTCCATTGCTTCTCAGTCCAAAATTGAAGTAAGTATTCCAGTTAACTTTGTAGGCGTACCTGTAGGCGTTAAAGTTGGTGGTGGTTCCGTAGATATTTTACTCAAGGAAATTCAGGTTTCCTGCCCACCTACGGGGATTCCTTTAGGATTTGAAGTAGATATTTCTGGATTAGATGTGGGACAGGGTTTACACGTTAGCGATATTGTTTTACCTGAAGGTGTAGTTGTCACCTCTGATGGGACTCCACTTTTGGTCACGATCGCTGGTGGCCGTAAAGCTTAATTTTACTTCCTCATTGTTGCTGCTGCTCTAGATTCAATGATAAATTCAGGGATTTTTAGCAGTTCCTCATCCTCAAGACAATATTGCTCACAAATTAAACTTAGGCGGATTTCCTCACTT
>JBBQHY010000279.1:0-3795 GCA_038324415.1 Pseudanabaenales cyanobacterium
AGATAACAATCGTGCCGAACGCAATCTCAGGTTAGCCGTTACCAAACGCAAAGTTTGTGGCGGCTCCCGTTCGATGGCTGGCTTAGATAATACCGCCGCTTTATTGACGGTGATTCAAACTTGTAAAGCACAAGGACGCTCAGTGTTGGACTTTTTCTGCCAAGCTTTAATTGATCCTTCTCCTCTTTCACTTATTCCCATTCTCACCTGATTGCTTACACGACAAGTATATGTAGAAGCACTACAAAGTCAGGTTGATGAACTGAAAGAAGAGATTCAAGATTATGAATCACTAGTCACTAAACCCCTAATTCATGAACTTAATTCAATAGAATCATTACCATTGCTTCTGATCAAAGCCCGTATTGCCGCTAACCTTACCCAAAAAGATCTTGCCAAACAGCTAGGTTTAAAGGAGCAACAAATTCAAAGATATGAAGCAACAGACTATGCTTCTGCCAGTTTATCTCGCATTATTCAAGTGTCTCAAAAGCTAAATATAAAGTTAATACCTCATAAAACTCGAAAAAGACTCAGATCTTTAACGGGTTCACCTTCTTTTATAAAACTATATGTACCACATGAACAGAAGGATTCATCTAAGGAACCCAAGCTACCTAAAGGTCAGCTAGCAGCAAACGTAGCAGTACCTTATGTCATGAACGGAAAGATTCATCAAGCTACATAGAGGTAGACCGTAGATTTTATTATCTTTTAAAGACCTAAAACCCTAAATCCGCCTTAGCCACTTCCGCCATCCTTAGTACTTCAGGTGTAGATATTTCTTCCCACGGCACTTCACCGACCTCTCGATAAAACTTGTCATCGTAGGCACGGGTTTGAATGACCACGGGCATGGGCACGGCATGACCTAGGACTAAAGCTTGCTGTTTGGAATCTAGTTTAGAAAGTACCGATCGCAAGTTTCCACTCCCAGCTACTCCCGTAAAAATTGCTTCGATGTCCTTTTCATCATTTAGAAGAGCGGTGATTCTCGTTCCGATTTGTGACATAACTTCGTTATCTATGCCTGACGGACGTTGATCGACCACAAGTAAAGTGACAAAATATTTCCGCATTTCCCGCGCGATTGTACCAAAGATTGTTTGTTTTGCCGTCATGGGAGCAAGAAATTTATGTGCCTCTTCAATCGTAATCATGAGTTGCTGGGGGCGATCACAAATATTTTTAGTCTGAAGAAACTTCTCAGCTTTGCGTACGTATTCATGGTGAATTCTTCTGGTAATAATATTAGTTGCCAACATATAAGAGAGGAGATTTGATTGGGAGCCAAATTCAATTACTACGTGTTTTTGAGCGGCGATCGCATCGAGAATTTGTTTAATATAATTATGAGGGCAACTGCTTTTAATATACTTAAGATCGTCTAAGCGATTAAGCTTTCTTTGCAGTGCCATAATCGAAGATTTGCTACCCATCTTTTGTTCGCAAAATTCTTGAATTTCCGTATTTGACATAGTTAATAATCGGGTAATCCAGCTTTTACCAAACTCATTGCGTAAAATAATGGCATTTTCTAAACTTGCTTCAGAGAGATTTAATTCCTCTTTAATTAACATTAAGTCTTCGACATCAATTTGATCGTAACTAATATAAAGTTCTTGGGCATCCCTGACTCCACGCCGTAGAGTTGACTCTGGATCGAGGGTATAGATTTGGACTTGGGCGGGAAATAGTTGACGTAAGCCTTTGACCGTACTAAATTTCTTGCCTTCTCTTGCTGCTTCCCATCCATATTCAGAGTGCATATCAAAGATTAAATTAACAGCAGCTTGCTTGCGAATGACCCCTGAAATTAAGAGTCTAGTTAAAAAAGATTTACCTGTACCAGACTTACCAAAAATGCCATTACTACGTTCTACAAATCGATCTAAATCTAAACAAATAGGTACTGGCATATCAATCGGTTGCCCAATCGCAAAGTTGCGTTTTAAAGGATTATCCTCCGAGCCAAAAATAATTCTAAAATCAGAATCGACGGCATCAAAAACTTGACTAAAGTGACTGGGAACTGTTTTTACTGGTTGGAGATTAACTTCTTGGGGAGTATCTTCATAGCTTAAATGATTCAATTGGCGCACCACGGCAAATTCAGGTGTTTTATTTTTACCTTTTGATTTCTTAAGATCAATTAGAATATCCAAAGGATCGGGAGGAGTAAACATCAGCATTGGCATTAAATTAATTGTGCCAAAAGTCGTAGTTCCTGCTAAAACTTCAGCTAAGAAAGTATTTGTTGGATCGGGAGGATTAATTAAAATGCGTTGGCTAGAAGTTCCTAAACTAACATCTGTGAGCATACAAAAAAATCGCGATCGCTTGCCTTGCACAACTAAAAATTTACCAACCCGCATATCTTCGACCGAGACATCTCCATTTAGTCTCACTTCTAATCCTTGACTGAGAGAGCCTTGGACAACTACTCCTAAAGACTGTACTGAAGATGAGGATAAATTCATGCAGGTCACTAATTAATTTCTTCTGCTCATAATTATAGGTAGTTGCTAACAGTAAATGGATCAAATTCTATTGATATTTCTAGTACAATCTCTAATGTATGAAGTTTTATTAATATGTCCATGATTTCCCGCCAGTCAATTTTTGTAATCTTGCCATTTCTACTGTGGGGAACAGCGATGGTAGTCATGAAGGCGATCATGCCGCAGACTGAACCCTTATTTTTAGCAGCGGTAAGATTAATTCCTGCGGGAATTTTATTGGTGGGATTGGCAAAATTTTTAGGGCGATCGCAACCGCAAGGATGGAAAGCTTGGCTATGGATCATTTTATTCGGACTGATTGACGGCACTCTATTTCAAGGATTTTTGGCATTTGGACTAGAACGCACAGGCGCAGGTTTAGGCTCGTTATTAATTGATTCTCAACCCCTTGCCGTGGCGATTATGGCGGCTTTGTTTTATCAAGAGCGTATCGGAAAAATTGCGATTTTGGGCTTGGGAATTGGGTTTATGGGTATTGGCTTGATTGGCTTACCCACTCAACTTTGGCAGTTCTTGCTTGTTGGAGATTTTTCTATAGTTTGGGCAGCGGGCGTTTTTAGTGTGGGCGAGTGGCTGATGTTGGGAGCGGCGCTGGCGATGGCAGTGGGTACAATTTTAATTCGCCCTGTTGTCCAAAATGCCGATCCAGTAGCAGCTACAGGTTGGCACATGATTATCGGTGGCATACCTTTGTTAATACTTTCCAATCAAATTGAAACCTCAGCTTGGCAAGACTTAACGGCGTGGGGCTGGTTGGGGATGTCGTATATATCCGTGATGGGTGGTGCGATCGCCTACGGGCTATTTTTTTACTTAGCTTCATCTGGCAATCTGACTAAACTCAGTGCCTTAACTTTTTCCACACCTGTATTTGCGATTATTTTTGGGCGGATTTTTTTAAGCGAAACTTTAACCCAAGTGCAATGGTTGGGCGTTGCTTTGACCTTGACCAGTATCTACATGGTGAGTGGTCGGAATAGTGGAGATCAATCTATTAATGAGTCTGATAATTTACCTGAAGTTAAATCTGAAGTTAAGGCGATCGCCGATGAATTTAAGATTGAACCTATCAAAAATTTGATTAAGAATGATATTTAGCTTAGATAAGGATTGAGCTGGGAATGGACTAAAAAAGTAAGCAATCAGGTAAGAGGGTTGACAAATATCGAGAAAAGGATAAAGTAACGAAATGAAAGAACCGCAGCAATACGAACGAGAAAAGCTAGAAGGAATGACGATACCAGAATTGGTAGGAGTGATACTGCGTCAACAA
>JBBQHY010000280.1:0-3793 GCA_038324415.1 Pseudanabaenales cyanobacterium
AAAGCTGAAAAGCAGTCTGATCGGTGCCACTTACATTACATCTGGGCTAGTATTGGACTTAAGAATTATTAATAAGATATTTAGGAGCGATGCAATGTAAGAATTAGTAACTTATCAAGAAATCCTACTAGTTGTTAAGGCTGAGGAGAAAGCTGAAGAAAAAACTCAAATTACCATGATTACGTTGCGTTCAGCCATTAATCTAGACTTGATTGTAAATTCGCAGGATAACCTCTGAACAAACCCCGAAATCGCAACAAGATTTTTAAGTATTAGAAAATATCATGCTTTCCAGAGCAATTTATTAAGTATTTGGGAACTTATAGATGAATAGATCAATAAAATGAATCATCATGATACGATCGCTGCGATCGCCACTGCCATAGTCCCCGAACAGGGAAGTGTAGGTATAGTCAGGTTATCAGGCTCTAAATCCGAGATTATCGCTCGCTCTCTTTTCCATGCTTCCAGTCATCAACTTTGGGAAACCCATCGCCTTCTCTACGGGTATATTAAACATCCTTTAACTCAAGAGATAGTGGATGAAAGCCTGATGCTGATTATGAAAGCGCCTCGCTCCTTTACCCGTGAAGATGTGATTGAGTTCCATTGTCATGGCGGCATTATGCCCGTACAGAGAGTTTTAAATCTGTGTTTAGAGCAGGGAGCAAGATTAGCAGAGGCAGGAGAATTTAGTCTGAGAGCATTTCTCAATGGCAGAATTGATTTAACCCAAGCCGAAAGTATTCAAGAACTGGTAGGAGCAAAGTCTCCCCAAGCTGCCCAAAGTGCGATCGCTTCTCTTCAAGGTAAATTAGCTAATCCGATTCGAGAAATGCGGGCTAAATGTGTTGATATTTTGGCGGAAATTGAAGCAAGGATTGATTTTGATGACGATTTAGTACCTTTGAATTTGGATCAACTGCTTCGAGACTTGCAAGAAGTGACTGCTCAAGCCCATCGTTTTTTGGCAACAGCGGATCGAGGGCAATTATTGCGTTCAGGCTTGAAAATTGCGATCGCAGGTAGACCAAATGTTGGTAAATCGAGTTTGCTAAATGCTTGGAGTCAAAGCGATCGAGCGATTGTGACTGAGCTACCTGGTACGACCCGTGATGTGGTGGATTCTCAGCTAATTGTCGGTGGTATTCCTGTTACAGTTCTGGATACGGCAGGAATTCGCGCAACAGAAGATATCGTGGAAAAGATTGGGGTGGAGCGATCGCTTGTAAGTGTAAAATCTGCGGATCTAGTGCTTTTAGTCATAGATGCCCAAATCGGTTGGACAGATCAAGATCAAGAAATTTATGAACTAATTACAGGCCGCGATCGCCCCATCATTTTGGTGGTAAATAAAATAGATTTAAAAGACTTACCTCCATCACTTCCTTTTAATCATATCTCTATCGTTTACACAGCCGCAGCCTTAGCCCAAGGGATCGATCAATTGGAAGCAGCTATTCTCAATTCTGTACATCAAGATTCTATTAATTCTGCCAATCTGGAAATTGCCATTAACCAACGGCAAAAAGCGAGTTTATTGATCGCTACTCAGGCATTAGATAGAGTTTTAGGAGCGATCGCTCTCCCCTTAGACTTTTGGACAATTGATCTAAGAGAATCCATTCATGCCCTCGGACAAATTACAGGTGAAGAGATTACAGAATCAGTCTTGAATACTATTTTTAGTAAATTTTGCATTGGTAAGTAGAAATTGGCAAATAGTTGGCAGTTCAGTATCCATCGAAAAGGCTTGGATTAAAACCAACTACACTGTAATTAAGTAGATTAATTAATTTAAGTAATGGAAACTATTCAACTAGCTGTAAATGGCACATTGATGAAAGGATTGGAACTCAACGGAAATCTAATCGCAGTTGGAGCTATATTTAGTCGAGAAACATCCACCGACCCATCCTATCGCCTCTGGTCAATTGATGATATCCATCCTGCCATGATGCGGGTGGTTGAAGGTGGAGTAGCGATCGCTGTAGAAGTGTGGAATGTTCCTATCGCTGGCTTAGGGAAAATTTTACTCCAAGAACCCCAAGGCTTATGTATTGGCAAGGTTAGCTTAATTGATGGAGTAGAGGTATTAGGAGTTTTAGGGGAGGGCATACTGTGTGAAGGCAAGCCTGAGATTACTAATTATGGAGGATGGAGGGCATACAAAGCATCAGTTTCATAACTTCATAATGATAGTAAAGCCCAATGACTTTATAACCTAGCTTAATTTTTGTAATTTAACTTTAAGTAAAAGATTGTTTTATCTACGGTTTATACATATAATTACCGTAGTTCTAAAATTAAATTCATGACCTATTATTTTTTGCGATCGCAAATCTCAAAGATACTTATTAAAGTCAGCACATTTTTTCAGAGTAACTTGCAGGGAATGCTAAAGCTTAAAAAGGCTCGTGTCTTTATATCTTTTTTAAGTCTGAGCTTTGTTGCTAGTTTAGGATTTGGACTTTTAACCAGTTGCCAGTCTGATGTCAGCAAACCTAATGAGACTGCATCCAGTAAGGAAATTACCCTAGTTAGTTACGCTGTAACCAAAGCTGCCTATAGCAAAATTATTCCGAAATTTGTTGAAAAGTGGAAAAAAGAAACAGGGGAAACCGTAAGAATTCGAGAAAGCTTTGGTGGATCTGGCTCCCAAACTCGTGCAGTAATTGATGGATTAGAAGCAGATATTACTAACTTAGCCCTTGCTGTGGATACGAACAAGCTGCAAGCGGCAGGATTAGTTAATGCAGGCTGGGAAAAAAGATTACCGAATAACGCGATTGTTACCAATTCCTATGTAGTTTTAGCAACTAGAGTAGGAAACCCCAAAAATATTAAAAATTGGGCAGATCTTGCCAAACCAGGGATTAAAGTAATTACCGCTAACCCAAAAACTTCTGGCGTAGCTAGATGGAACTTTCTGGCACTATGGGGTTCTGTGAGCGAAAATGGCGGTACCGAAGTTCAGGCAAAAGAATATGTAACCAATGTTTTTAAAAATGTGCCAATTCTACCCAGGGATGCCCGTGAAGCCACCGATGTATTTATTAAACAAAGACAGGGCGATGTGTTACTTAACTACGAAAATGAGTTAATCCTTGCCGCCCAAGAAGGTGAAGGCAGTACCTTTGCTCTACCCCCCTTAAACATATCCATTGACACGCCGATCGTTGTTGTTGATAAAAACGTCGACAGACATGGCACCCGTAAAGTTACCGAGGCATTTGCCAAGTACTTATTTGAGCCAGATGCACAAAGGGAATTTGCCAAAACTGGCTTTAGACCTGTCAATGCTCAAGTAGCAAAAGAGTTTGCATCTAAGTATCGTAAAATTGACAAACTTTATACCGTTAATGAATTTGGGGGATGGAATGCCGCTAATACTAAGTTCTTTGCGGATGGAGCAATATTTGATCAAGTTCAAAAAGCTATTCGTCGTTAGTTATTAGATTTCTTCTGAAATCACCTCAATTTCCCTCATCCCAACCCTTCTCCCACAAGGATAGAAGGGCTAAGAACTACTCCCCTCTCCCGCTCTGGGAGAGGGGCAGGGGGTGAGGGTCTATATTACTTTAAATACTTCCTTTTATAGATAAATCTAATATGATTCATACGGAAAAATTTCAAAAATTAGCCGATGATGCTAAAGCTAAGATCACAGAGATTTCGATCGCCGAGTTTACTAATCTAATTCAGGTAAATTCAGCAAAACCCGAAGATCAACCGTTACTGATTGATGTCCGAGAAGAAAGTGAATGGAATGCAGGATATATAGAAGGCGCAA
>JBBQHY010000281.1:0-3793 GCA_038324415.1 Pseudanabaenales cyanobacterium
GTATTAATTGTGGAAAGCGATCGCCAAATCACATACCGAAAAGTCAAAATTAATAACATTGCCACCACCAAAAACCTCGACCACACTTGGGGCTGAGGTGAAATTTTGGTAATGATAAATGCCACAATGAAGGTAATTAAAGGAAGTGCAACCACGGGCTGAACTAAAGTCCGAATTGCTGTCATGGGCAGATCTAGCCAAGATGGACGGCTAATTGGCAGTAACTGCATCTGCTCCATAATTGTATGAATTGAACCTTGACTACTAAACCAAGCCGCAACAATTCCGCCACAAATCACCACGATCGCTAGCATGAGTAAGCTTGCCATAGGCGGACGAAAGGATGCTCTTGGATCAATGTCAACAGTTTTGGGAGACTGTGAACTCATGTTTATCTGTTTCATAGCCATTTTAGTTTCAGGATTGGAATTGGATTGCGATCAACCAATGAAGACTAAGCACTGACATTATGGATGCTCAAGGTTTATTTTGCCAGCCTGAATATTAGAAATATATTGGCTTTAGCCTCTAAATTTAGCTTTTACAGAATATCTAATATGTCTAATTTATATGTCGAATTTATGATGATTAAGGTTTTATCTCCTGAATTTTTAGCTTTAATTTAAAAAAAAATAAGTTTTGATTTGGAAGCCATAACTAAAATCATGGGCTTAGGGCATCTTCAAATAGATATAAATTTAAATTAAATTTACTAAATGTTAAGTAAATATTCACCAGACTTAAAACTTAAGATTTTCATAAGATATTAAAGAATATTTAAGGAAAATACAGATATTAAAAGCAAAAACATAAATTGAGCCTTATAAAACTCTAAAAAATTACTGCTCAAAAAATTATTAATAATAAAAATATACCCATTGACTGGTTACTATATCTGAATTTAGGTAATTTATTAAAAATCGTAAATCATTCCTAAATCAACTTTGCCAAAAAATTGAAATTGCTGAATTTTAGGGGTATAGAGCTTATATCCTAGCTTGACTTGCTATTCAAACTATGAATAGCAATAAATATGTTCTACCTATGCATAAAATTTAAAATTTGTCTGTTCCTTATAAACTTGCTTATTGACAGGAACTAATGTAAGTTTGTTCAGGATTAATTCCTAATTTTTCAGTGTGTGTGGAGCCAAAACTGTCAAACCTGTATTCAGAAATCGTCTAAAAAGCGAAGAGTACAGCCAACTCAAGGAGGCTAAATTTGAAAAGAGTACTTTCTGTAGAACAATCAGTAAATTTTGACGCTCGGTCATTAAGAAAAAAATCATTAGGGCAACTAATTGGTCAATCAACTACCAAGCTAGCCAAACTAATTGGAATTTCGGCGGTTATGTTAGGAGTTTTTACTCCCGTTCATAGTGCAACTGCTTTCCAAATAAAGTCTAGCTCTGGAACTATAGATGTAGGAAAAAACGTAAGTTCTTTCTTATCTGGGGTGATCGCTGGAGGTAATCTTAACAGCGGTAATTCTACTAGCACTTCGCCAATCCCTGAAATGGTAGTTGCCAACCAACCTATTTCCGAAGATTTTGCAGAGTCTTTGATTTCCAAGACATCAGAGTCAAAAAACGAGTCTACAGATAGATCTGGTCTTACTGATCCCTCAAAAGAAAAATTAGAATTTGAACCAACTCCAGATCCTGCGATCGCCTCTGAGATTATTAAGCCAATTCAATTAGAGCTAGACGGCAATAGCAAGTCATTAAATGTCCTTACTAGCATCAAGCCGCTCACGCTCTTGGCAATGGAGCTAACTCAAGCAAATTCTTCATCTCCGACTGTTAATCCAACTTTACTGGACAACCAAAAATTCGATAAAATCTCCAACCAACTTATTGAAAATTTAGAATCTGGGATTGTAGCGATCGCTAGCACCTCAGGGTTAGTCCCAGAGCTACCTTCTTTAATTGCTAAGGTTTATCTTCCAGAAACTTCAGATTATGGTTTGGCATCTAACTTTGTCTGGCCCGCCCAAGGTATGTTATCTTCACGGTTTGGCTGGCGTTGGGGCAGGTTGCATCAAGGGGTAGATATTGCGGCACCAGTAGGCACGCCTATTTGGGCGTCTGCCAACGGCACCGTTGATTATGCAGGATGGAATAGTGGTGGTTACGGCAACATGATCGATATCATTCACTCCAACGGTACGATAACTCGATATGCCCATCTCAATGCCATATATGTGAAACGTGGGCAGGTTGTTGGTCAATCTCAAGTCATTGCTGCCATGGGAAATTCAGGCAGGAGTACGGGTCCCCACCTGCACTTTGAAATTCGTCCCAATGGTCGAACTGCGATCGACCCCATGTCATTCTTGGCACAAATTGTCTCTAGGGGTTGAAATTACCTTAGCTAAGGAAGCTTAAGATTAGTTTAGACTTTAGGCTTCCTCCAAGAATTTGAAAACTTCTGGATAAAGGAAAAAATCTTATTTTTGCGAGTGGTCAATTCTTCTGACTTCTTAATTTTGGCAGATGTCTCACTATTCATCTTTGTAACTTCATAGACCTTAAAATCACGAGATTCTGGTGAAGGCCCACTGGCAAAATTGACGATGCCACTGCGATTGATTACGGCTTTATCTTTAATCAATTTATATATAGCTTCTGAAACTAGTAATTCACTTCCTACTTCTCGATTAGCCGATTCAATTCGACCAGCTAGATTTGCAGCATCTCCTAAAGGTGTAATTATATTAGGCTTACTAGGATCTACGGGCACAAGTACAGCCGTTCCATAGTGAATCCCAATGCTTAGATTCAAGGGGCGGTAGGATAATTGGGCTAAGTAAATATTTAACTCTGTTATCGCTTTGAGCATATCTAGTCCTGCCCAAACCGCTCTTTCTATAGTCATTAAGTCAGTTTGATTAGTTTCAGCCTTATCAATGCCAAAGACTGCCAATAGCCTTACGCCCATAAAGTTGGGAATGATCCCGCCATAATCACCTACGACTTTTTGCATCTGATTAAAGTACCGACTCATGATGTAAATGATGTCATAGTGAAAATTTACTTCGTCAAAGTTAGTTGCCCCTCGAATAGTTGCCACCAGTATAGCTATAGGTTGATCATTGGCGATCGCACCCTGGGCTAATTGCCCTTCGACAATATCAATATCTTCGTTGTCAATAACCATGCGCCGAATGGTAACATCACCTGAAACCCTAGTTTGACAAGCAAGACGAATATGGACAGGTAACTCTAACTTTTTAGCTAAGGCTCTTTCGGCATTGGTAGGAGGACTACAGTTTTGAATTCCATCTAGAATCATAATCCGACAAGTAGAGCAGTAAGCATTACCTCCACAAACATGGGTATGGTCAATTCCACCTGCTAATAAAGACTCTAAAACTGTATCTGATTCATTACTTTCTATATATCGTTGATCTGGTAAAGAGTTGATTTTTGCCATGATTTTAGACTCAAGTTATTACTAACTAAACTAATACTTATACGCAGTCCATAGGATCTTGGATGTTAATTCTAATTACTTAATAGTAGAGGTAGTTAGGCAAGTGGTCTAATCAAAATGGTGAACCAACCTTATTCTCTGCCAGTCTAAGTCAAAGTCAATGCAGGGATAGATAAATTAAGCCTATGGAAGCTTTAGCGAAAAGAGCGCATTTCCTTCGTCGAGCGAGTTATGGTGGCAGAATGGCGGAGTTAAATACTCCCTTCCCACCATAGAAATATACACAGTTTAAATGGGGTTAAGGGGCTTTGCCCCTTAACCCCCAAAAGACTAATCTTTGACTGGGAAGGGAGTAGTAG
>JBBQHY010000282.1:0-3766 GCA_038324415.1 Pseudanabaenales cyanobacterium
CTTGTTGACGCAGTATCACTCCTACCAATTCTGGTATCGTCATTCCTTCTAGCTTTTCTCGTTCGTATTGCTGCGGTTCTTTCATTTCGTTACTTTATCCTTTTCTCGATATTTGTCAACCCTCTTACCTGATTGCTTACATATTTCTAACTAGTTATTACTATCGCTTATATCTTGTGGGTAATGGTGGGGGGTAAGAGCGCCTATTCAATCATGGGGAGAGCCCGAAAGACTAATTTTTGACTAGGAAGGGAGTAATTTAATCTTCCAAATTTAACCCTTTGCGGAAGTTAGCAATTAGACTTATAAACTCATCACCGAAGCGTTCTAATTTGATCTCACCTACTCCTGAAATTTTAAGCATTTGCGCTTTTGTAACAGGCTGTTGTTGTGACATTGCCAACAGAGTCGCATCAGGAAAGACCATATAGGGAGCTAGTTTTAATCTATCGGCAATCTTTTTACGGAGCGATCGCAAGCCATCAAGAAGAATTTCGGCATTTTCTCGGTTAACTTGGATATTTTTGTTAATAGTGGATGATTCTGAGGTAGATTTAGGGGTGGTACCTATCGCGATTAGAACTTGTCGCTGCGATCGCATAACTTCCCAACTTTGAGCATTTAATTTGAGAATGCTATAACCATCCGTAGTCTGCTCTAATAGTCCTTGATGGATGAGCGAGCGACCTATATTTTTCCAACTTTCTGCAGTTTTATCTTTTCCAATGCCATAGACCGAAAGCTTATCATGACTACGTTCCAGAATTTTTTGATCCTTAGAACCTCGGAGCACATCAATTATATATTTCATGCCAAATCGTTCTTTGGTACGGGCGATCGCAGAAAGGAACTTCTGAGTATCCACTGTACAATCGAGAACAGGTCTAGGATTTAGGCAGTTATCGCACTTACCACAATTTCCACCAAAACTTTCTCCAAAATATCGAAGCTGGACAATTCTCCGACATTCATTCGCTTCAGCGTAGTCGATTACTTGTCGCAGTTGCTGCCGTGCCTTACGCTGTTCATGTTCCAGAGGTTCTTGGGTTTCAGGATCAACTTTTAGAGAAATTAAATATTCAATTGTGCCAACATCACCAGAACCAAAAAATAAAGAACAATTGGCAGGTTCTCCATCTCTTCCAGCTCTGCCTGATTCTTGATAATAGCCTTCGATATTGCGCGGTAAGTCGAAGTGAACCACTAATCTGACATCAGGTTTATTAATGCCCATGCCAAAGGCGATCGTCGCTACCATCACTTGCACATCATCTCGAATGAATTGACTTTGATGACTGGTGCGAATTTTGGAGTCTAAACCAGCATGATAGGGAAGCGCATTAATTCCATCTTGCAGGAGTTTAGAGCTAATTTCATCAACCCTTTTCTTGGAATTACAATAAATAATTGTCGATCCGTTGGATATTTCTTTGATTTTTTTAAATAATTGATTGTAGGAATCTTTTTGTTTAGGAATGACTTCGTAAAAGAGATTTGGACGGTTAAAGCTGGTAATGTGAATTTGGGGCGATCGCAATTGTAACTGTACTAAAATATCTTCTCTCACCTGTTCCGTTGCTGTCGCCGTTAATGCCATGATCCCGATTTCAGGATACTTAGTTCGCAACTGCCCTAATTGTCGATATTCTGGACGGAAATCATGCCCCCACTCTGAAACACAGTGAGCCTCATCGATCGCAAAACCTGAAATTCCCACTCTAGATTGAACTTGATCTAAAAATGGTAGAAAGGATTCGGAAAATATGCGCTCAGGCGAAACATAAAGCAATTTGATTCTCCCCGCCAAAATTTCCTGCTCTCGAGTATAGCGATCGCTTCCATTTAAACTGCTATTCAAAAACGCTGCACCAATCCCACTATTAACCAAAGCTGTGACTTGATCTTCCATCAATGCAATCAAGGGAGATACAACGACAGTTAACCCAGATTTGAGCAGGGCAGGTAACTGAAAACACAAAGACTTCCCACCACCTGTTGGCATGATTACTAACTGATCTTGGTTATTTAACGCTCCTTCAATAATTTCTTGCTGACCGACTCGAAAACGATCGTAGCCAAAATAATGCTTTAAAGCCATCTGGTGAGAATTGTTCATGGATCTTGCTTGGTGTACGAAAATAGCGATCGCTTACCAATCATAGAACTTTTCTTTATCTTTAGAGATTTAGAGGACTATGTAAGTTAATTAGCTAAAATAAATAGCTAAGAATTTCAGAAGGAGATCAATACTAAGTTCTGAAGTAGAAGAGGCAATACTTAGCATTTAAAAAATAATCTATACTAAATCCAATTCTGTTATGAGTTAGAGATATGGTTCTGCTAAACGTAAATCCGCCCTCAATTAGTGAAGAAGTTGAAGAAATTACCTTTCCTCCTTGTAATTTAGATAGTGATGAGCCGCCCTTGGAAACTGATTTTCACCGCCGTCAGATCGAACTATTAATCCGTTTATTAGAATACTGGTGGAGCGATCGCCCAAATTTCTATATCTCAGGAAACTTAACTGTCTATTACAATCAGTACCAGATTAAAACAAGGGATTTTCGAGGACCAGATGTTTTTGTAGTTCTTGATACTGAGAAGAAAGATCGCCGCAGTTGGATGGTTTGGGATGAGGGCGGCAAGTATCCTAATCTCGTAATTGAGTTGCTATCAAGTTCGACCGAAAAAGTGGATGGAGGACTGAAAAAGCGATTATACCAAGATGTTTGGCGCGCACCTAATTACTTTTGGTTTCATCCAGAAACTTTGGAATTTCAGGGGTTTCATCTAGTTGATGGTAATTATCAAGCGATCGCTCCTAATGATCTAGGCTTGCTATGGAGTAATCAACTTGAGTTATTTCTAGGTATTAATCAGAATCGATTGCGTTGGTATACAGCCACAGGCGAACTAATTCCGTTACCAGAGGAACAGGAACGCTTCGAGAGAAATCAGGAACGTCAAGCAAAAGAGGATGAGCGTCAAGCAAAAGAGCAGGCTCTAGAGAAACTAGAAAGAATGAAGGCAATTTTGCGATCGCAAGGTATCGACCCCGATCAAATTCTGTAGTTGTTAGCATAAGTCAAGATATTATATAAATTGGTAACAAACTCTTTTTCTTTAAAAACTATGAAATCAAGCAAGCAAAATCTCCAAAAAATGGGGGGGGGTAATTGCCCTTCTGACAAGCTCTCTAGCGATTTCCACCATTTCAGCACAACCAGCATCAGCCCTCATTAATATCATTGGGCAGGAAGTAGGCAGTGATGTTTTGTTCACATACAGTGGCTCTTTAGATGTATCAGGTTTAAGTACTACTCCTACTGTTACTACTTTAGGTATCCTGCCTAATGTTGCTCTTTTAGTATTTGTGAATAGTTCTAGTGCTGATAATGATAACTTCTTCGATGCCATAACTGGTCCAACGTCTTTTGGCACTGGCACTGGCAGTCTCCCAAACAGTCAAATAGGTGGTGTTTTCTCGATCCTTGGAATCAATGGCGGCTTTGTGACAGTTCCAAATAACTACATTTCTGGAACCAATATTAGCGGCTCAATCACCTTTAACAGCAGCACGTTTGCTTCTATAGGTGTCACCCCCGGCATCTATACCTACAACCTTACCAATAATATTCCTAATAATGACATCGTCCTAAATATTGGTACTCCTGTTCCCTTTGAGTTTAGTCCTGTGGTAGGTGTGAGTTTACTTGGTGGTTTGTGGCTCGGTCGTAAAGCCTTAAAACGGAAAAAGTCTAAGTAA
>JBBQHY010000283.1:0-3750 GCA_038324415.1 Pseudanabaenales cyanobacterium
CTTAACCCCATTTAAACTGGGTATATTTCTATGGTGGGAAGGGAGTAGTAGATCAATTTAGTTAAAGTTGAGGAACGTATCGTTCCTTTTCAGGAACCACCGTATATTCCGCAACTATTTGCCTAAAGTCATCACCGCTTAAGGTTTCTTTATCAATTAAAATTTCCACTATGCGATCAATCGCTTCACGGTTGTCTAGCATAATTTTCAAAGCCATTTGGTAGCAACTATGCACGATCGCCCGTACTTGACGGTCAATTTTCGCAGCACTATCTTCCGAATATTCAGAACGAGAAACTAAATCTCTTCCTAAAAACACCTCAGCGTTTGGAGCCTCCATCGACATTGAACCAAGGGTAGACATTCCGAACCGTGTCACCATTTGTCTAGCAATATTAGTTACCTGTTGCAGGTCATTACCCGCTCCTGTGGTCACTTCACCATTGCCAAATACGATTTCCTCCGCCGCACGTCCACCCAAAGCTCCAGTAATACGGGCGATAATCTGGGCACGAGAGATTAAAGATTGCTCATCGGAGGGGGTAAACCAAGTTAGCCCTGCAGCTTGCCCTCTAGGAATTAAAGTTACTTTCTGCACAGGATCGTGGTCTTTGATTAAGGTGCCGACGATCGCATGACCAACTTCATGATAGGCAATTAAACGTTTGTTGCGACTATCTACTAAGGCTTTGCCTTCTAATCCAGCAATCACACGATCCACAGCATCATCAATTTCTGCCATGGTCATCGCCTCTTTCCGTCGACGGGCAGTGAGAATAGCTGCTTCATTTAAGAGGTTAGCTAAATCTGCGCCAGTGAATCCAGGAGTGCGTCGGGCGATCGCTTCCATGGAAATATCTGCAGAAATCTTTTTACCCTTAGCATGAACTCCCAAAACTTGAAGGCGACCTTTAATATCAGGAGGATCGACGGAAATTTGGCGATCAAAACGACCAGGACGTAGTAAAGCCGAATCCAAAACATCAGGGCGGTTAGTTGCCGCTATCACGATTACACCCGTATTACCCTCAAATCCATCCATCTCCGTCAGAATTTGGTTGAGGGTTTGTTCCCGTTCATCATTTCCCCCACCGATGCCAGCCCCTCTTTGGCGACCGACGGCATCAATTTCATCAATAAAGATGATACATGGCGTACTTTCCTTGGCTTTTTTGAACAAATCACGAACACGGGAAGCCCCGACACCCACAAACATTTCTACAAATTCAGAACCAGATACTGAGAAAAATGGTACTCCAGCTTCCCCAGCGATCGCCTTTGCCAGTAGAGTTTTACCTGTACCTGGAGGTCCAATTAACAATACACCCTTAGGAATTTTGGCACCTACGGCAGTAAATCTTTCAGGTTTTTTCAGAAAAGTTACAACTTCTTGCAGCTCTTCCTTTGCCTCTTCAATACCAGCTACGTCATCAAAAAGTACACCTGTTTTGGCATCCATGGAAAATCTAGCTTTCGATTTACCAAAATCCATTGCCTGTCCAGGTCCTCCCATTTGGCTAGAGCGGCGAAATAGGAAAAATAAACCTGCGACTAGGGCAACTGGAAAGATGAGATTACTTAAAAATCCCCAAATCTGAGTATTATTGCTAGGAGGATAGACTGCCAAATCTACTCCACTTTCTTTCAGCTTACCCATTAGCTCTGGGGCGTAAGCAGGTAGATCCACCCTTGCTCTTTGTTCGCGGTTTTCTAGCTGCGGGTCTGTTGCTACAATAATAGCAGTGCGCCCACCTTCATAGATGTCCACTTTACGTACCCGATGAGCATCTAAATATCCTAGAAATCTGCCATAACTAATCCGAGTATTGGCAGCATTCACGTTCATTTGAGGTAAAGCAGGACGGGCAAAAAAGTTTTGATACGCAAAAAATGCTATTACCAATACTGGCAACGACCACAATAAAAAAGTTTTCCACGATTGTTTCATATTTGACCTTTTACTAAATCCTATTAATAATTGCTTAATTAAACTTAACTTAATTATCAACTATCTCTAGCCAGAATGGAAATATGAATCTACGGTTTATTTAGAGGGGAGTATATCAAAAAGTTTGGCTGCTCCTCCGATTAAGGCAATAATCACTGATACTAAAATTCCCCGATTGATAAACTCTTGGTTGTCAAGCCGCTTATCAATACCGCTAACTTTCTCATCTAAAGTTTTAATCTCCCCAGTAAACTTCTCTTCTAGGGCTTTGATCTCTCCTCAAAGTTGAGCTTGACCAATTTCTAGCTTGTTGAGCCTTTCATCAATCTTTTCGAGTTTTTGATTAACTTCGGCAAACTGTCTATCTATCTTTTGATTGATTTCAGAAAACTGTCGATCCATCTTCTGTTCAATTTCTGTAAATCGTCGATCCATCTTCTGCTCAATTTCTGCGAATCGTCGATCCATTTTCTGCTCAAATCGAGATAAGACTTCTTCAAGAGTATAGGTAAGGGTGGTGGGATTGGTGGTCATAAATTCAATTAGGTAAATTTCTACATTTGATTCTAATTAATACTTAATTTATCTCCAAGTTAAGACTACGATCAATATTTTTACCATAGCGAAATATTAGCTCATTTCCAACATTTTCTGGATAGGACGTAGTGCTGCTAGACGGATTGACTCTTCCAAAACTATTTCGGGTGTACGATTTTTCATGGCTAAATAAAGTTTTTCTAAGGTATTCAGCCGCATATGGGGGCATTGATTACAGGCACAATCTTGTTCGGGTGGGGCTGGGATGAGGATTTTGTCGGGGGCAGTTTTTTGCATTTGGTGAATTATCCCCGACTCAGTTGCCACTATAAATGTTTTTGCAGTATGGGTTTGCACATATTTAAGCAATGCAGTAGTTGAGCCAATGAAGTCGGCATGCCTCAGTATTGAGGTTTCACATTCTGGGTGGGCAATTATTTGGGCATTATGGTGAATTTGCTTTAATTCCACCAATTTACGTTCCGAAAATATCTCGTGTACCATGCAACTACCTTGCCACAGGACTAAATCTCTACCCGTTTGCTTACTCACATATCGTCCTAAATTGCGATCTGGGGCAAAGATAATGGGCTGATCCTTAGGAATTTGGTTGATTATAGATACAGCATTGGCACTAGTGCAGATAATGTCACTCATCGCCTTAATTTCCGCCGTACAGTTGATATAGGACACAACTAAATGATCGGGATGATTAGCCTTAAATTCCGCAAACTCTTTAGGAGGACAACTATCAGCAAGGGAACATCCTGCCGCCAGATCGGGAATTAAAACCTGTTTGTGGGGATTTAAGATTTTGGCTGTTTCTGCCATGAAATGTACTCCCAAAAATACAATCACATCGGCATCGGTTTTGGCTGCCATCTGTGATAAGCCTAAAGAATCCCCTAAATAGTCTGCAACATCCTGTAAATCTGCATCTTGATAGTAGTGTGCCAATATCACTGCATTCATTTCTTTTTTCAGATCGGCGATCGCCTTAAATAGGTCAAGGGGAATTGCTGACAAGGTTTTGATATTTTGCGGTTTAGCTAGGGTTGCAAACATAAGTACTTCTATGTGGCTAATGATTTAACCGATGTAATAGTAACTGTAAATATTATCTTATAATGAATAACCCCGCCGCAAGCAGCGGGGTATCGAACTCAAAAGAGATTTAGTTGACTGTTAGAATGTAATTCTAAATATTCTCTTCCTTGCGCCTCTACATATTTTTTTATCATTCTTTCATTTCCATGTTTACCTAC
>JBBQHY010000284.1:0-3734 GCA_038324415.1 Pseudanabaenales cyanobacterium
CAGGTAATATGGGCGATGTTGAACCTTTAGCTAGTTCATTCACTCTATCTTTAAACTCAGGAGGTGCCAGTTTAGCGGCTTCGGTAAATAATGTTTTTGCTTCAGCTTCTTTCCCTTCTAATCGTTTAATCTGGGCTCTACCCACAAGTGGGCGGAAATCTTTGGGATTATCGGCGGTGATTTTGTCAAAAGTTGCGATCGCCTCTGTGAAACGCTTTTGCTCAGTATAAACATTACCTAAAATCCATAGAATTGCGGGCTTATCAACACTATTGGGCTGAACCTTATTGGCTGTATTCGCAGTTTCGATCGCCTTGGTTAATAATCCAATCGCCGCCTCTGGTTTTTGATCCTCCATCTCGAAGCTAACTAAAGTTTGCAGAGATTCTAGTTCACCTGGACTTATGGCTAAAATTTTGCGATATTCGGCGATCGCCCCCGCACGATCTTTAGTCTCTAACTTGGCACGGGCTAAAACTTTACGATATTGAACTTGTTGAGGATTGGCATCTACTAGCACCTGTAATGGGTCAATCGCACCTTTGATATCTCTTAACTTTAAGCGCAGGTCAATTAAGCCTTTGAGGGCAGTTTCATTTTGGGGTTCACGTTTCAGAACTGCCTCAAAACCTTCGATTTGAATTTTAATTCTTTCGGTCTCCGCATTTTTAGTATCAGTCTGCACAGCAGTTGAAGTCTGGGGCTTAGGAGCAAGGATACTGGTAATAAGCGGAGCGATCGACAACCCCAAAAAACTCAGGGTAACTATTGCCAATACACCATTAATAATCCATTTTTGCGTAGTAGTTTTAGCCACACTGTTAACCTAATTTTAGATAATTGAGACGCCTGATATTATACTCTTGCCTATGAAATTCTTTTCAATGTTCAGCCTGATTTACAGGACTTTGCAAAGCTAATGAGCACAGTACAGGCTTTGAGTAAAAAAGTTATGTAACGGCACTAAAGTAATCAGACATTTTTTATCGAGCATTCATAGGCTAAAATCTATGATTAGTATTGCAAAGATTGATTTTAAGCTATGATTTTTATAGCTATGATTACCATCAGTCAATATATATCATTTATTAAAAATCCTTAAATTAAAATTATGAACCAAATTCTATTTGAGAGTGCTTGGTTAATTCCTTGCTACGCCCTAATTGGGGCGATCACATCAGTAAATTGGTTTCCTGCCGTTACCCGTCGCTCAGGACCTAGACCATCAGGGTATGTCAACATCATTATGACACTTTTGGCGTTTTTACACGGAGCGATCGCCTTCTTTGCCAGTTGGGATCATGCCCCTATCCGTTTATCATTCCAGTGGCTAAAGGTAGCAGACTTGGACTTAACCTGTCCCATTGAAATCTCTGCTCTGACCATCGGCGCCACAGTTTTAGTCACAGGATTAACTCTTTTGGCTCAAGTCTATGCGATCGGATATATGGAAATGGACTGGGGGTGGGCAAGATTTTTCTCCTTAATCGCATTATTTGAAGCGGGGATGTGTGCCTTAGTTTTATGTGATTCTCTCTTCTTCTCCTATATCATTATGGAGATTCTCACCCTTGGTACCTATCTCTTAGTAGGTTTATGGTTTAATCAATCGCTGGTAGTTACTGGAGCTAGGGATGCTTTTTTAACTAAGCGCATTGGGGATTTGGTTTTATTAATGGGAGTAGTGGCGCTGTTGCCGATCGCTGGAACTTGGGACTTCTCAGAGTTAGCAATTTGGGCAGAGTCCGCACAGGTCGATCCTGGCGTTATTACTTTAGTCTGTTTGGCATTGATTGCCGGACCCATGGGTAAATGCGCTCAGTTCCCTTTACATTTGTGGTTAGACGAAGCAATGGAAGCCCCTCTACCCAGTACAGTTTTGCGATGCTCAGTGATCGTGCCTACTGGAGCCTGGATCTTGATCAAACTGGAACCAGTGCTCAGCCTCTCACCGTTTGTCATGAATTTTATGATCCTGATCGGGGCGATTACAGCCTTAGGAGGTGCTTTAATTGCGATCGCTCAAATTGATGTAAAGCGTGCACTTTCCTATTCTGTCAGTACATACATGGGCTTGATATTCATAGCCGTTGGAACCCATCAATCTGAGGCAGCATTAGCATTGGTTTTAGCCCATGCCGTGGCGATCGCATTGCTGTTTATGTCAGTGGGTAATGTAATTTGGAATAGTACCAGTCAAGATATTACCCAGTTAGGAGGTTTATGGTCGCGTCGTCCCCTCACAGGTATCTCTTTTATTGTGGGCGGGGCAGGACTAATAGCTTTGCCACCCTTGGGAGGTTTCTGGGCATTGCTTAAGCTTGCCAATGGCTTGTGGGAGCAGACACCTTTCCTAGTGGGATTGATTCTAGTTGTAAATGGGATTACGACTTTTAGTTTAACTAGGGTTTTTTGTTTAATCTTTGGAAATACGGCGAAAGAAATGTCACAGCGATCGCCTGAAGTGCAGTGGTCAATGACTCTACCCACCTTCACTTTAATGGGTTTTGTTTTGCACTTACCCCTTGTCTTGCAGTCCCTAGATTTATTGCCAGCATGGGCGAACTTGAACAAGGATGTGGCTCTGCTGCTAATTTGGTCAACAATTTTTGGATGCAGTATCAGCAGCGTGATTTATTTGGGTAAGTCTATTACTAAACCCGTGAGGTTTCCAGTGAGATCGCTCCAGAATTTACTAGCAAATGATTTTTATACTCCTAAGATCTATCGTCAAACCATAGTTCTAGTGGTAGCGGTGATTTCTCAAATTGTCTTTTGGATTGATCGATACCTAATTGATGGCTTAGGAAATCTATTCGGTAGAATGACAATTTTTAGTGGAGAAATCCTGAAATACAGTACTTTTGGGCAGACTCAGGCGTATCTATTGACAACTGCGATTGGGATTGCGGCAATTCTCTTTGTAAACATAAAGTAATTAAATCTAAAGTAATTTAAACTAAATCAATATGCTTAGTATTCTCATTTGGCTTACAATCATTGGGGCAGATTTAATTGGGTTCTATCCTCAGCAACTAACTCCCAATCGTACCCGTAATTTGGCAGTTGCGATCGCGCTTATCACTTTTCTATATACTCTATTTCTTTTCACTCAGTTTAGACTTGAGAATTCAGGCTTGCAACTAGTTGAGAACTTTACTTGGATTGAAGCTCTAGGCTTGAACTATCGCCTAGGCGTAGACGGTCTCTCGTTACCCTTATTGGGACTCAATAGCTTCTTGACTCTGATGGTAATCTATGGTACCAGACCCGAAATGGAGCGATCGCGACTTTATTACGCCCTGATTTTGACAGTGTGCAGTGTGGTTTCGGGTGCCTTTCTTGCCCAAAACCTACTTCTATTCATTCTCTTTTATGAGTTGGAACTAATTCCTATCTATCTCATGATTGCAATTTGGGGCGGAGAAAAGCGTACGGATGCCGCCATGAAGTTCCTAATTTACACTGCTATTTCGGGATTCTTAATTCTTATGGGATTCTTTGGGCTAGCTTGGCTCAGTGGTTCGGGCAGTTTTGACTATGGCATTAACTTAAGTAGTATTGCTTCTATTCCCTTAAATATCCAAGTTATTCTGCTCATAATTCTAGTTATTGGCTTTGGAATCAAAACTCCCCTAGTCCCCCTCCATGCTTGGCTTCCAGATGTGTATGTGGAATCTTCTCCAGGTGTGGCAATTCTTTTAGGTGGAGTTTTGGCAAAATAGGGAGCCTAT
>JBBQHY010000285.1:0-3729 GCA_038324415.1 Pseudanabaenales cyanobacterium
GCTTAGATAATACCGCCGCTCTATTGACGGTGATTCAAACTTGTAAAGCACAAGGACGCTCCGTGTTGGACTTTTTCTGCCAAGCTTTAATTGATCCTTCTCCTCTTTCCCTCATTCCCATTCTCACCTGAATCCTTACGACTTTTCTATGACTTTTGATGGAATGTCATACCTTATCTACTTTATTTTACCTAACCTTTATTTTCATGTGACTACTGCCTATAACATCCTTAGACATAGTGGTGTTGAAGTTGGGAAAATGGATTTTTTGGGCAAGCCTAAGTAATTTATTTGAATGATGTATTCTGGGATACAAAATTTCTGGAAACCTTTAACTAAACCCTAAAAATTTCTGTAAAAAGTCGTAGTTTTCATAGTTATTTAAATCCTAAAATTTGAAAAAACAATTGTTTATATTTTTAGTTTGTAATTTCAAGAAAAGATGCTAAAACTATTAGCGATACTGGACTTAAAGTAATTATGACTGCTAAAAATATATTCGTAGGTAATGGATCAAGTAATAAGCCAGAATTTAATTTTGAGGCAACACGATCCACTGTAACGGTTCTCCGTCCTAATACGACCTCTAATTCCGATCTTAAATGGTTGGCTTCCTGCCAAAAACTCTCGATCGCAGTTACCGCCATCTCTTTTATTTGCGTCGGTGCCGTTTATAGCTGGGATGTTTATGTACAAAAAAGGTTTGATCAGCAATATAACAAGCTTCAAACCCTTAAACAAAGTGAAAGACAATTAATTGTGGCGAATGAATCGTTGGACCATGACTTGATTACTAATCTTGATCGCTTGCCCGTCAAACTAGTACAAGAAAAGCCTCAGCAATCAATTTTTATTACTCCTGTTCCAGCCAGTCCTGTAAAGGAAGTTAGTAAAGATACATCTCCCAAATTATTCGATCCCCTAGGCTACTAAGTTATCCCTTGGCGATCGCTTTCTATAGTCGCTTTCTAAGATAGGATTGCCGAAAAACAGACTCATTTACAAACCCGATTAAATGATGAACTTCAGTTGGAACTTCAGCAAAGTCAGGTAAGGTTTGATCGGTCGAAAAGTTGATATCAATACCCTCAAGGTTTTGCGTGATCTGCCAACCATAGATTTGTAGGGCTGCAAATCCTAATTGCAGGATCGGCATAGTTATTCCGAGCTTTTGTTGTAAACGGGAATAAGAGATAGTCTGACCTGTTCGACTCAGATATTTAGCGATGCCTACGAGATTTTGCCATAGTTCGTCACCTCGGATATGGGGATTTAAGTCTGAATCAATTTTGCTATCGGTTTTATTTGCAGTTTTATTAAACGGAGCGATCGCTTCTATAGTAAATTCTATAGAAACTTCTGATTCTTCTTCGGCTTTGCTCTGAACATCAATAATTCTAACTTCATATCTTTCTTTATAAGTATTATCCACTAGGTCAAAAACCACATCACAGAGGCGATCGGGAATCTGATCAATGGACTGATCCCACCAATGTCCTTCAATCCTACCTGTTCGATCTTCTAGGAAAAATTCTGACTTTAAGTATTGAAGCTTTTGCCCCCTCCTATTTCTAATATTGGCATTTCTTTTATCAATAAAATGACAATCCTTAACCAGCAATTTAGGGACGGGATTGCCCATACCGTAGGGTTCTAGTTTCTTTAGTTCTCGAAAAAGCGATTGCCCCAATTCAGAGATAGTAAGTACTAAATCCACGGTCAAAGGCTTAGAAGAGATGTTACCGTAATCATGCCAAAACTTTTGAAATATGGATTCTCGGAATAGTTCCAAATTTGCTACAGGTAAGCTCAGTCCTGCGGCGAGCGGATGTCCACCAAAGCTAGTTAGAATCTGTTCCTGCCCCTTAATCAAGCTGTATAAATCTATGTCTTGGGGCGATCGGGCACTACCTTTTGCCATATCCCCATCAATACTAAGAAGAATCACAGGGCGATCATATTCTTGAGCTATTTGTCCCGCTACCACTCCTAAAATTCCTGCGTGCCATGCTTCATCTGCTAAAACTAGAATTGGTGAAGTCGACAGATCAATCAAGGCAACCCGATCTTGCACTTGTCTATATATCTTCTTTTGCAATGCTTTCCTTTGGTTATTTGCTTCTTCAGCCAGAGTAACTAATTCTTGGCACCGTGCAGGATTAGTGCTAGTTAGCATCTCTACGCACTTATAGACATCTCCCCAAATCCGACTGATGGAATTGATGCGAGGGGCAATGCCAAAACTAATATCTGTGGGGCGATCGCCTGCTTTTTTACAAGCTTCCAACAGAAATTTTACGCCTAGTCGCTTTTGTTGCTTGAGTTGTTCAATTCCCACCTGTGCCAAATAGCGACAATCACCTTTTAACTGGACTAGATCAGCAACTAAGCCGATCGCCACTAAATCCAATAAATTCTTTAGGGGTTGAGATGGAACTGTGGGTATAGATTCGTAAAGTGCTTCAATCAGTTTATAGGCAACTGCTACACCTGAAAGATGATAGAGAGGATGATCGCCAGATAAATTTCGAGGATTGATGATGGCGGTTACAGGTGGACGGTATTCAGGTAGAGTGTGGTGATCGGTGATGATTATATCTATGGAGAGCGATCGCAAATAATCAATCTCCTTGAGGCTAGTGCTGCCAGTGTCACAGGTGATAATGAGCTGACAATCTCTGAGAGTTTTAATGCCTGCGATCGATAAACCGTGGGATTCGGTGAGGCGATTGGGAATGTAGTAAACTAAATTCTCTTGTTGAGAAAAAAATTGCCCTAAACCTTCCCATAAAACCGAAGTTGCGGTAATACCATCAGCATCAAAGTCTCCCCAAATCGCCACTTTTTGACCTTGGGTGCGAGCTTCTTTAATTCGGTTAACTGCCCATATCATCTCTTCGCCAAATGCAAAAGCACTTGTAGGGATGTATGCTTGAGGATCGAGGAATGCTTGAATTTCTGCTTCTGTTCTTAGTCCCCGTTGCCAGAGAAGTTGAGCAGCATGAATACCGACTTTTTCGATGAGCCAAGAGTCTGGTTCAAGTTCAGGCAGAATTTGCCAAGTAGATGATGTCATATTTTCAATTCCTAACAAAATCCTTTATCGGTTCCCTTACCAGCATGATAAAGAGCAAGCTTATGATATTTCTGGGCATGGAGGATCAAATCTTCTTGTTCTTGAGCACTGAGAGATCGCATGGGTTTTGCTGGAATTCCTGCCACGATCACGCCATCGGTTACATCCTTTGTCACTACTGCCCCTGCTCCGACAATACTCCCTGCCCCCACTATCACCCCTTCTAAAATTACTGCCCCAATGCCAATTAAGCTGCCTCTGCCAATTTTCAAACCATGAATCACGGCATTATGTCCAACAGTAACATAGTCTTCAATTACTAAAGGCAAGCCCACATCTCCATGTAAAATTGCTCCATCTTGGATATTGCTAAATGCGCCAATGTGGATAGGATTTAAGTCAGCCCGTATGACGGCTTTGTACCAAACACTTGAACCTAGTTCTAGTTTCACATCACCAACTAAAACCGCATCGGGGGACACAAAAGCAGTTTGGGAAATATTAACTTCAGGAAACATATCTTTTTTTATAGATCCGATCTGAGCTTATCCTACCTTATAAAAAAGATGAAAAAAAGGATATAGAAAAAACTTCCATATCCCGTTAATACTTACCAGCTATTCAGCTACTCCCTTCCCACCATAGAAATATAC
>JBBQHY010000286.1:0-3721 GCA_038324415.1 Pseudanabaenales cyanobacterium
GCTTTCGCATTTCAAGCTATCGCGACTACCCGTTATCGACTCCTCGCGGTTAGTTGGTATTATTACTCGCAGTGATATTTTACGAGTAGAAACCGATAAGTTAAAAGGGGCAGATTATAAACCCTTAGATCGTTCCTATGCTATATATCAAACCCGTGGTGCCAGCACAGGTAGGGGGTTAATCCTGCTGCCGCTTCGGAATACTTGGGAAGAAAATGTTTATTTAATTGATATTGGTTTAGCGATCGCCTCATCCTTTACATACGAACTAGAATGCCTAAGTATCATCGCCATTCCCCAACATCTGTCTACCGCCAAAACATCAGTCTCCACCGCTAATAGTATCGATATTTTAGATCGGGCGAAAAAATTTGCAGAAGTTAACAAAGTTCCGCTTCATACCCAAATTCGGGTTTCCCATGAACCTGCTACTACGATTCAAGAAGTCATTGATGAAAGATTCATAGACTTACTACTACTAGATTGGCAGCAAGGATATATTCCAGCAACTTGTAATTTGGTGATGTTCAGAAAAGCCAACCCAGAGTACATACCGACCATCGGTAATCGATGGCTAGTAGTGATCTCAGATGTAAATGCGGATGCGGCGATCGCTTTTATTCGTTATCTCATTCCAGTCAATATCCAACCCCAAATTTGCCTCTGCCACATTTTTCACCCTAACCAAAAGGATTACGAATCCGTGAACTTAGATCGCAGTGTTCAAAATCTAGCTCGTAATTTACAAATTTCCATAGAAATTATTCCAATCTGCACCAAATCAATCGCTGATGCTGTGAATGATATGGCGCAACAAGAGCAAAGTAATGTGGTGATTTTTATAGGTAAGCCCAATCAAATCGAAAAAGTTGCCGCAGCGATCGACTGTAATTTAGTTTTTATGCAAATTGGCTAATTTCTTAAGGCGCTTTTTGATAAAAAATTACCCAATCCGAAGCCCCTAAATCCCCAATTCTGGGGACTTTGATTTTCATAACCCCCTGAATTGGGGGCTGGGTAGATTCTTTAAAGGGAATCTCCTTAGAGAGTCATCTTTGAAACATCAACGATAAATGCAAAGCCGATATGGTCAGGATAACGCCCAAACCTTCTTTGGTTTAAAGCAAATGCGTAAATTTATAGACAAGATAGCAGGCAAAACTTAGCTAAAGTATGCTTTTACGGCTTGGGCGATTGCTATTTCTCCGTTTACTTCTATATTCGGGATTTTGATAGGAGGATGCAAAGGCATATTTAAGAAATCCCAATTAGTCTGATAGAAATCTTCGGGAGAAATCACTAGATGATTTGTGTAATCGCTGACCCCAGCAATTAAAGTTTGCGATTCTAAAAAGCCATCACGGGTCATGCAGATAAATGGCACATTAGTGCGATATGCCTCCGCTAAGGTACTGTAACCAGGTTTAGAGACTATGCGATCGCAAATTGGCATAATATCAACAGGACGTAGGGTTTGGCTATCTATTCTGATTAAATTTGCTAATTCTGGGGCATGGCGATCGAAGGTGATAAATTGCCAATCGGGAAAAAGGGAAAGGTTGTGATACGGAATTTGATTAAGGCTGAGCCCACCGAAGGTTAAAAGTACAGTAAATTTATCAGGCAGGAGATTGAGGTACGATCGCATTTCGGCTGGAGAATAGCGAGGATAACCACCTGTTAAGCCCACATCAAACACTTGATTCTGGCTATGGGCTTTTGTAAAACTCGTCATTGGTTCATAGAAAGGTAATCGAAACAGACGATCGCACTGACCATAGAGTTCGGCAGCCCAATCGGTAATCTCTGCATAATCTTTACCCCAATCTCGATAAATAAAATCCCAACCAAAGTTGCCCGCCATCCAACAGGGAATCTCTGCGGCTTTAGCAATACCAGCAACTAAGGGTGGAATATCCGCAAAGATTAAATCCACTTGATTAGATTGCAAGAATTCTACTTCTTCAGCAACAATTTCGGCAGAGCGATCGCGAATTTCATTAATTTTAGAGCGGGTGGCGGCTTTGTCAATCTGCAAGCTATCAGCCTGAATTACACCGACATCAAAAGCCCGTTGGCGATGGCTAAAATTTTTATATATATAAGATTCTAATAACCATCGAGGTGAGGTAGTCGCAATAATTACAGAAAGATCTGGGCACTGGGCTTGAATCTCAGCAACTACAGCAGCCGTGCGAGTGGCGTGTCCAAAACCATGATCGGTAATTGCAACGTATAGAATCGGCATTTAAATAAACTTTGCTACAAGAAATTAAGCATAAAGCCTTTGGCTCTGATCTTATGGGATTCTAATTTTAATAGATTTTTACATCTTTTTGGAAATGTTTGGGTGGGATATTTTCCCGTTTAACAAAAGCTGAAGATGTTATTTAGTACAAAAAGAGATTTAAAAGAATGAAAAGACAATCTACAGTTATTATTACGGGTGCCTCTTCGGGCGTGGGTTTGCAAGGCGCGCGATCGCTGGCACAAAAAGGATGGCATGTGGTTATGGCTTGCCGCAATCTTCCTAAAACCGAACAAGCGGCTCAGGCTCTGGGCTTGGCAAAGGATAGTTATACAATCATCCCTCTGGATTTATCTAGTTCGCAAAGTGTGCGGGACTTTGTATCAAAATTTCGTCAAACTGGAAAACCCTTAGATGCCTTAGTTTGTAACGCTGCGGTCTATTTGCCTTTACTTAAACAGCCAATGTATAGCGTAGACGGCTATGAAATTAGCGTTGCCACCAATCATCTTGGGCATTTTCTATTGGCTAATTTAATGCTAGAGGATTTACAGAAATCAGGTAATCCTGAGCCCCGCTTAGTAATTCTAGGTACCGTAACTGCTAATCCCAAGGAACTAGGCGGAAAAATCCCCATTCCTGCTCCGCCAGACCTTGGTAATCTTCAGGGTTTTGCTGATGGGTTTAAGGCTCCGATCGCTATGATTGATGGCAAAAAATTCAAACCTGGTAAGGCATATAAAGATAGCAAACTTTGTAATGTCTTGACTATGAGGGAACTTCATCGCCGTTACCATGAATCTACAGGTATTACCTTTAGTTCTTTTTATCCAGGCTGCGTCGCAACTACACCACTATTCCGCAATCACTTTCCGTTATTTCAAAAAATATTTCCGTTGTTTCAAAAAAACATTACTGGCGGCTATGTTTCCGAAGAGTTGGCAGGCGATCGCCTTGGGGAAGTTGTAAATGATCCGCAATACAATAAATCTGGCAGCTATTGGAGTTGGGGCAATCGGCAAAAGGCGGGACGAAAATCCTTTGAGCAGGAAGTTTCCAATGAAGCTTTGGATGAAAATAAGGCAAAAAAAATGTGGGATCTCAGTGCCAAATTAGTAGGTGTGCCAAATTAGTAGGTGTGCCAAGTTAATAGTGAGCAAAAGGTTAGCAAGAAAATTCTAATTATTAGATCTCTATTATTAGAACTCTTGCAAATCTCCAAATTTTTGGTTTATAGGGGAAGGACTTACTCCCTTCCCACCGTAGAAATATACACAGTTGAAAATGGGGTTAAGGGGCAAAGCCCCTTCTTGGGGGCGCAGCCCCTCACCCCAGCAATTCTCATTATGGAAAATTTGCATCAATTTCACTCATACTATTGAGAATAGGCGCAATAGAAAATCTTGAAAAGCCTATAACTTCGTTAAAAATTTTTAGCTTAGGTAATTTATGGGCAACTTAAAAGTCAAAATG
>JBBQHY010000287.1:0-3717 GCA_038324415.1 Pseudanabaenales cyanobacterium
CAAGACTGTGACATTATGTTTTTTATGGACATACACGCTCATTCTCAAATACTAATTCAAAGCCGCCCCAAGGGGCGGGGAATTTACCCAACGAGATTAAATTATGGTGAAAATTACTAAAAATCTCGAATACTTGCCGCAGATTAACAGAGACAATCTTTCTGCCAATAGATATTTCTTCCAAGTTAGAAGCGAATGCTCAAGTTTCTATAATTTAGTTACCAGAACTTGAGCTTTATATAGATTAACCAATAAATAATTCTGTCTACTCCCTTCCCAGTCAAAGATTAGTCTTTTGGGGGTGTGTGGGCTGCGCCCCCACGAAGGGGCTTTGCCCCTTAACCCCATTTAAACTGGGTATATTTCTATGGTGGGAAGGGAGTAATTACTTATTTTAGGTAAGGTTAATATTAGAAAATTTGATTTCGTAGGATTTCTGAGTACCTTGTTCGTTCATTTGCACGATTTGACTGGTCATGAGGTAGTAGTTACCAATTTTCTCGTAGTTATCTTCAAATTTGGCTTGACGAGTAATTTCATCGGTTTGAGGATTGCGAAAAACAGCGCTATAGGCACTGGAGACATAGCCTTCACCTGTATCTAGATGTCCGAGATGATTGATAACAAAACCAATCCGTCCCATGACTCTACTAACTAGGGAAATTTGATTATTTTTAACTTTGTAATTAGAACCCATCGAGTCCCCTGTCACCAAGATTTCTACGGCACCAGTAGTATCGCGATCGCCCATTATAAAACTAGACTTGCCGTGAGCATCTGCAAAGGACTTACGCTTGCGGTGGGTAACAACATCTTTTAATTGATTTGTCAGCCATTCTTGCTCTTCATCCACTTCGACCGTTTTTTCTTCACCACTAGGTGTGCGGCTGGTGCGGGTAATAAGCTTTTGGTCATCCATAATTACTTCCACAGCTAGGTCTTTGCTAATAGTTGCCTTGCCTGTACGATTGTTTCCATCTATGGCGATCGCTACGTCAGCAGTTAAGCCAGGAAAGTTGGAGTCCCATGTATAGCGATTTTCATAGGCAGCCTGAAATAGTTCGCGGGCAGAGCTTTCTAGAGGTTTTTCGGTTATTAGCATTGGTATTAAATTTAGATATTTATTACTTGATGATATTGATTCTCAATTATTAAGATTTTAACATATTGAGTTTGCAAAAATTTTAACTCCTATAGGACTTACGCACTCAAATTTATAGAAACTTAGTGGGAGGGAGTTTTAGGGCAAAGCCCTCAATTGGGGCTGCGCCCCAAACCCCATTTAGATATAGGTTTTCCTTTTTATACTGCGTAAGTCCTATCCTATATATGACAGATTCAATCTAGGTATGAATAAATCCATTGCGCCAAGTTAAATCTAGACAATTATCCTTGGGCGATCGGTTCCCTAGATAGAACAAAGGGCTGAATGATTAAACTTTCAAACTCTAAATCTTTAAACTTTTGCCAATGGTTAATTTGGGCCTCGGTGGGTCGGTATAGCCAGCCATCATCTAACCACTGTTTGACAATACTAATGTCGTCTTCAGCTAAAGCCAATCCCACTTCTACCAACTCTAGATTAGCGGCAACAATCATTAATCTGCCTTCAATGGCGTGTTCTTCTAGCCATTCCCACGAAGCTTTATCAATCAAATCTAGTAGGTGAGTCCTTAATTCGTTCATTTTAATGTAGTTTAGAGAAGTCTAAATATCCTATCAGGAGTGACAGAGATGAAATCTAAACTAAAGCTCTGCTAAACTTTGGTGTAGCCATCATCTATAAAGTTTCATGCTCTTGAGTTTGAAAATTCAAAATTTTGCCCTAATTGATTACCTAGAACTAGAACTATATGCTGGTTTGAATATCCTGACAGGTGAAACTGGGGCGGGTAAGTCGATTATTTTAGATGCCCTAGATGCAGCTTTGGGTGGAAAGATTACAGCTAAACTAATGCGAACTGGGACGGAGAGGGCAGCGATCGAGGCGGTTTTTAGTGCTAACGATTTATTAACTCAGTGGTTATCTGTTCAAGAAATTGACTTTATTGAAGAAAATCAAATTGTTTGTAGTCGAGAAATTACCGCCAAAAGTAATCGAACCAGGGTGAATGGCGTAGTTGTCAATAAGCAACAAATTCAGGAACTAAGAGAGAAATTAGTCGAAATTACGGCGCAGGGGCAAACTGTTCTATTGGGAAGAGCTTCGATGCAGCGGGAATGGCTGGATAGTTTTGGGGGAGTGGAGCTAAATGCTCAAAGGCAGACGGTGAGTAAACTCTTTGAAAGTTATCAAAAATCTAAAAATGCAGTTATTGAAAGACAAGAAAGCGATCGCACTAAACTCCAACAAATTGATATGCTCCAATATCAGCTTCAGGAACTAGACGCGGCGGATTTGGAAGAACCAGAGGAATTGAATTTACTAGAAAGCGATCGCCTGAAATTATCCCACAGTGTAGACTTACAACAGCAAAGCTATGAGGTTTACGAGGCTTTGTACCAAGGCGAAACGAAGAGTGATTGTGCCGAATTATTAGGATCGGCGGAAGCGGTTTTGATTGATATGGTGGCGGTCGATCCAAGCTTAGAAGGAGTTTTAGAATTAGTATCTAGTGCCTTGGCTCAGGTGGAAGAAGCCTCCCGTCAAATTCATGCCTATGGAGATGACATTGATAGCGATCCCGATCGCCTTGAGCAAATAGAAGATCGGATTAGACAGCTTAAGCAAATTTGCCGCAAATATGGAAGTGCTGCACCTAGTGGATTAGCAGATGCGATCGCCCATAAGCACAAATTAGAATTACAACTAGCAGAGATCAATGCCCATAACCAACCCCTAGAAATTCTAGAACAAATAGCGAGTGAAAATTTTAGCAAACTTACTAAAGCCTGTACCAAACTAACGAACCTCCGAAAGCAAGCAGCAAGAGCATTAGAACTCCAACTCATCAATGCTCTGAAATCTTTGGCAATGGAGAAAGTGCAGTTTCAGGTCAAAATCTCCGCTCAAATTCCCAATAGTAGCGGGGCAGATCAAGTGAGCTTTGAGTTTAGTCCAAATTTAGGAGAACCGTTACAACCCCTTGCTGAGACTGCATCAGGTGGGGAGATTAGCCGATTTTTATTAGCTCTCAAAACTTGTTTTGCCCAATCTGCTCAGGGGCTAACGCCCTTATTAGTATTTGATGAAATTGATGTGGGGGTTTCGGGTCGGGTAGCTCAGGCGATCGCCCAAAGACTATTTCAACTTGGTCAGGGGCATCAGGTTTTGTGCGTAACCCATCAACCGATTGTGGCGGCGATCGCCGATCATCATTTTCAAGTTAGTAAGAAGTTTATTCAAATTGATAGTAATGGGATTAAAAGCGATCGTACCATTGTGGAAGTAGATTTACTTGACCCCAGCCAACGCAAGCAAGAACTGGCAAGCCTAGCGGGTGGAGTTATGGTTAATTCTAAAAAGCAAGATGCCAACTCTGATAGTGCGATCATCTTTGCTGAATCTTTGCTCTCCCAAGCCCAAGCATTAAGGCAAGAGTTGGATGAGATTGGAAGTTAAAACAAAATTTATTTGTAACTGGAGTTTAGACTAATAAGTACCTCTAGCAGGAAATCTCCCGCTAGTTAAAACTGACAGGATAAGTTCGTAAATCCGAAAATTATCTATGAGGCGATGTCTTCAGGCACTTTCTTTATCTTAGAAAACCCTTTTTT
>JBBQHY010000288.1:0-3700 GCA_038324415.1 Pseudanabaenales cyanobacterium
GCAAAGCCCCTTCGTGGGGGCAGCGCCCCCACACCCCCAAAAGACTAATCTTTGACTAGGAAGAGAGTAAGTAGATGCTAAAAATCTTTAAAATCAAAGCCAATAAATATTTAGCCCATAACCAGCTATACTTTATATTAAATTTTTATAGGACCTAATGAGTCGTACCATTGTTGTTACCTCTGGCAAAGGAGGAGTGGGTAAAACTACATCTACCGCAAATCTAGGTATGGCATTAGCCCGCCTTGGGCGTAAGGTTGTGTTAGTTGATGCGGATTTTGGTTTAAGAAATTTGGATTTACTATTAGGTTTAGAAAATCGGGTGGTTTACACAGCTCTAGAAGTAATTGCCCGAGAATGTAAGCTCGATCAAGCCTTAGTTAAAGATAAACGCCAGCCTAATTTATCCCTACTGGCGGCACCCCAAACTCGAAATAAAACAGCGATTACTGCAAGCCACATGAAGGCTTTAGTTGAGGTTTTGAGTAGGCATTTTGATTATGTTTTAGTAGATTGTCCAGCGGGGATTGAAACTGGATTTCAAAATGCGATCGCTGGTGCAAAAGAAGCAATAATCGTCACAACTCCAGAAATTTCAGCAGTCCGAGATGCCGATCGCGTTATTGGTTTACTAGAGGCAAATCGCATTAAAGATATTAAGCTGATCCTGAATCGCTTGAGACCAACCATGGTTAAAAATAATGACATGATGAGCGTTGAAGATGTCTTGGAAATTCTATCTGTAAAACTAATTGGCGTGATTCCTGAAGATGAACAAGTAATAGTTTCTACAAATAAAGGTGAACCCTTGGTTTTAGCTGAAAAGATGTCTTTAGCAGGTGAGGCATATGATAATACAGCCCAAAGACTAGATGGAAAAGAAGTTGAGTTTATGGACTTAAGTAACACAAACAATTCGATTTTTGCTAGATTTGGCAGATGGCTCAGAGGTAACCAATGATTATTACCGAGATACTAGAACGTTTATTCTCTGGACAAAGGAGCAATAGTCGGGGACAGGTTAAGCAACGGCTAAAGTTTATCTTGGCTCACGATCGCGCAGCTCTAACTCCAAAAATGTTAGAGGACTTACGGAATGAAATTATGGCTGTGGTTTCTAAATATGTAGAACTAGATGAAGATGGCTTAGATATCACCCTAGAATCAGATAACCGTATGACAGCCTTAATTGCCAATCTTCCCATTCGCAAGATTAGAGCTCCTTTATCTGAAGAGCAACCTGAAGAAGTAGAAGCTATTATTGAATGAGCTAAATATTCTCGATCTAAGACTTAAATAGTCAAGTAAATACTCATATCGAGACTCCAATTATCTAATTAATAGCTTGGAGTTTTTTTGTGTCTAGATTTCAAAATCATGGATTATATCTTCCTAGAGCTTGTATAAATCTTTGAAATGAAAATACAATCTTAGAATAAGAATCTCTACTACAATATGAGACTTATGTTAACTCTTATTATTCTCAATATAATACTAATTGTATACTCCCTTCCCACCATAGAAATATATACAGTTTAAATGGGGTTAAGGGGCAAAGCCCCCACACCCCCAAAAGACTAATCTTTGACTGGGAAGGGAGTATCACCAAACTTCTTGATTAGAATTTGCGTTCTTAATCGAAGTATTTAATATTAGTCTCATAATAATATCGTAAGTCTTATAAGAAGTCTTAAGACAATTCTCGCAATCTATTTTTGAGATAGTAAATTATTTACGTTTTCTTGAAGCTTAGGGGTAAAGTTATACCAACCATTACGGACTAGCAAATGTTCAAACTTGCTGCATATATTTTCAAATCTTTCAGAGGTTGAACTGAAACTACCAAGATATAGCAACCTTTGTGGGCGAGATGCCTGTAGCTCTGATAGACGACTAGTTGGGTTCTTAGAAAAACCAATTTTGAGGTATTGATAATCCTCAGTAGCAATGAAATATATATAGGCGGTTTGGGGCTTAAGACTCTGATTTTGAGTAAAAATCTTTATGGATGAAGATTGTAAACTTTGAGGTAGGGCTGGAACTCCTGATTGGCTGAGGGCGATCGCAATACTCGGAGGGGTGTGGGCTACAAATGGGTTAGAGGTATAAGCCCGAGATTTTTCATATTGCCATGTAGCTAAATCAAATTTGAACTTATGGGTTTGTAGAAATAATAAAATTCTGTTATCAGGAATTGAGATATCAGAGGTCACAAGATATCTATTCCCCAGAATCGTGATAAACCAGTAGCCTAATTGAGCAGGTAAAAGTTCAGCAAAAAGCCGCTGATCGAATCCTGAGTAACAAAAATCTCGGTCAAATTTAGGTTTGGCAATCATACTATACGATTTAAGTCCAGTTTAAATAGTATTGACTTGTTTTAATCATATCTGAAAGTACTTATAAATATAGAGTATAAGTTTTTAGATATTTTGCTATTTCAGCAATAGGTCAAAATTTAAGGGTAGATCAGTGGTTGAGCACAAATGAATTAATAAAAAAGGGACGCAGGGGGAGGTTCCCCGTTTTGAAATTTAGTATTTTGAGTTAATAAAGATATTAACTTTGCTTTGAATTACCTACTTATACAAAGACTTTTAATTTTATGCTTTTAGCCAATTAAAACCTTGTAACACTAGCAGCATTCTTTACTTTAACTAAAACCTGACTTTTAAGCTTTCTAATCTCTAACTCACTTTAATCAGCTAAGATTCTACTTATAAAAAACATAACTAAAATTAAGTCCTGTATTCCATGCGTCTATCTAAAATGTTATGGGTGACTCTGCGTGAAGACCCCACCGAAGCTGAAATCAAGAGCCATAAACTCCTCCTACGAGGGGGATTCATTCGTCGCATTACCAGCGGAGTTTATGCCTATATGCCTTTGATGTGGAGGGTTCTGCAAAAAATATCAAGGATTGTTAGAGCCGAGATGGACTCAACAGGAGCGCAGGAATGACTTTTAACCCAAATTCAACCTGCGGAGCTATGGCAAGAATCGGGACGGTGGGAAACCTATACCAAGGCTGAAGGAATTATGTTTTCGTTAACCGATCGCAGCAACCATGAACTCGGTTTAGGTCCAACCCACGAAGAAGTTATTACAGCGATCGCCCGTGATATGATTCGCTCTTATCGCCAACTTCCCTTAAATCTTTATCAATTACAAACAAAGTTTAGAGATGAAATTCGTCCTAGATTTGGCTTGATGCGGGGTCGGGAATTTATTATGAAGGATTCCTATTCTTTCCATAGTTCAGAAGCCTCCTTAAAAGAGACCTATTCAGCAATGGATCAGGCTTATTGCAATATTTTTAAGCGGTGTGGGCTGAAGTTTCGGGCTGTGGATGCTGATTCAGGGGCGATCGGCGGTTCGGGTTCCCAAGAGTTTATGGTTCTGGCTGATGCGGGAGAAGATGATGTTCTCTATACCGAAGATGGAAAATATGCTGCAAATGTGGAAAAAGCCATATCTCTTCCTACGGATTTAGTGCCTTCAACTTTTACGGAATATCAAAAGCTTCTCACTCCGAATACCGAGACGATCGCCAAGCTTGCCGAAGTTCTCAAATGCTCTACTACTCAGATTCTCAAAAATGTTCTTTACGAAGTTACCTACGATAGCGGTATTACCGTTTTAGTCTTGGTCAGCATTCGTGGCGATCAAGAAGTAAATGAAGTAAAGCTGCAAAATGAAT
>JBBQHY010000289.1:0-3690 GCA_038324415.1 Pseudanabaenales cyanobacterium
CACCAGTCCACATACACCCATCACCGTCGCAGTCCAAAAATTAATCCAGATATTAAATTGGCGGCTCCACTTTTGAAAAATTAACATTTCCTGATAATTAGTTGTTGATAGTGAGAATAGATTGCAAAAGCTATTGTAATATGATCTATACCAGTTCTAGAAGCATAGTAAAGATCGAAGGTGTGGGGGCTTCGTCCCTATCAAGGGGTTCCACCCCTTAACCCCGTTCATAAATCATTTGTGTTTGCTATATATAGATTGAATTTCTAGTTAAACCGAGTTTTACGTTTCCATGACCTCAGCCCCAACTTTTCAGCCAATTTTAAGACTAGAAAATCTTTCAAAATCCTTTAATCAAAACTTGGTAGTTGCAGGTATATCCCTAAGCCTAAATCTAGGAGATATTTTGAGTGTCTTAGGTCCTTCTGGTTGCGGGAAAACTACGTTATTACGCTTGATTGCGGGATTTGATCAACCTCAAACTGGAACTATTCATATAAGCGATCGCCTAGTTGCCAATAAAAATAAGTCAACCTCACCCGAGCAGAGAAATGTGGGCATGGTGTTTCAAGATTATGCGCTATTTCCCCACTTAACTGTCCATGAAAATATTGCCTTTGGACTGCGCCGTAACCCCCAAAAACAGGAACGGATCCAACAGGTTTTAGCAATGGTGAAACTAGAAGGTTTGGGTCGCCGCTATCCCGATCAGCTTTCTGGAGGTCAACAACAACGAGTAGCATTGGCAAGAGCGATCGCTCCAAATCCTGCTTTGATTTTGCTAGATGAACCCCTCAGTAATTTAGACGTCCAAACCAAGTTACACCTACGCCAAGAATTGCGATTTATTCTCAAAACTGCAGGAATATCTACAATTATTGTCACCCACGACCAAGAAGAAGCAATGGCAATCTCGGACTGGGTAGCAGTGATGCGAGATGGGAGATTAGAGCAACTAGATACTCCTGAAAAAATCTATCAAGAACCTGCATCCATGTTTGTAGCAGAATTTGTAACCCAAGCTAACTTTCTTCCTGCCACTCGTCACGGAGAATTCTGGAAAACGGAAATAGGTACTTTAGCGATCGCCTCTAATCAATTTCAAAACCAATCTCAAATTCAATCTCAAATTCAATCTCAAAACCAATCTCAAATTCAATCTCAAGATATATGCCAAGAAGGGGTAATCATGATTCGGCAGGAGGATATTATTTTAGAAGAAATGTTTAAATCTGAACTAAATCAGCATTTTAATCAGTATTTCATGATTAGCGATCGCCTATTTGTGGGCAGAGAATCAATTTATTGCGTGCAGACTGCCTCTGGGCAGGATATTTTTGCCCGTAGTTCCACTTATATTCCTATCGGTGCCAAAGTCAAGTTATCGGTGCGACCGCAGGCTTTCAAGGTATTTATGCATAGCTAAAACAAGTTATTGCTACAGGTTACTCCCTTCCCATTGTAGAAATATACATAGCTGAAATGGGGTGTAGGGGCAAAGCCCCTACACCCCAAAAAGACTAATCTTTGACTGGGAAGGGAATATCCTTAATGATACTTAGTTGCAATTAATATAAAATTTGATATACTTAATCAGAAATATTATCAATAACAAATTAATTTGATGTCCAAAATTTCACGTCGTATCCTCCTTGGTTCTCTCCCAGTGGGAGCCTTTGCACTAGCTAGTTACCGCCCTCAATCCTCTATTGCCCAAAACTCGTATGCTGTTGTAAACCTTTATTCAGCAAGACATTATGATTCTGACAATGCTGTTTATAAATCTTTTACCGATAAAACAGGAATTAAAATTAACCTTGTCGAGGCTGATGCTGGCAAATTAATTGAACGCATTAAAAGCGAAGGTGCAAATAGTCCCGCCGATGTGATTATTACGGTGGATGCTGGAAATTTATATCGTGCCCAGAGCGAGGGATTATTACAACCCGTCAGATCCCGCTTGCTAGAGACTAGGATCACTGCCAATTTGCGCGAACCATCTGGATTATGGTTTGGTTTAACCAAAAGAGCTAGGGTCATTGTCTATAACAAAAATAAGGTGAATCCATCTGCTTTTAGTACTTACGAAAACTTGGCATCTCCCAAATGGCGAAATAAAATTGCGGTGCGATCGTCTACCCATGTCTATAATCAATCCTTAGTGGCATCAATGGTGGTGAGCATAGGCGCAAAAAAAACTGAAGACTGGGTAAAGGGATTTGTGGCTAACTTTGCCCGCTCGCCCGAAGGTAATGACACCGCTCAAATTCGAGCTGTAGCTTCAGGGGTTGCCGATCTGGCTCTGGTAAATAGTTATTATCTGCCTCGCCTCATCAAGTCTAATAAGCCTGAGGATCAAGAAGTCGCATCAAAAATTGGGGTATTCTTTCCGAACCAAGGCGATCGCGGTACCCATGTTAATATCAGCGGTGCAGGAGTTGCTAAAAACTCGCCTAATCGAGCTGCTGCCATTAAGTTTATTGAGCATTTAACCGAGTATCAATCTCAGCAAATTTTTGCCTCTAGTAATAATGAGTATCCAGTCGTAAAAGGTGTTCCCATTGATCCAGTTTTGGGTGGTTTTGGGAAGTTTAAAGCAGATAAAGTTAGTGCAGTTGAGTTGGGTAGAAATAACCGTATTGCCATTCAAATTATGGATCGAGGCGGCTGGCGTTAACCTCAGCTTTAAGCCTACTCCCTTTCAAATCAAAGATTATAGCTATTTGGGGCTGCTTCCTACTAAGGTTTTCACCCCATCTCAGATATTTGTATTTTTATAGCTAGGTAAGTTAAGGTTAAATTTCTCTACCTTTAAGCAAATCGCCCTTGCCCGATCGCTAATTTTTTGCCAGTCTTGATTAATAATTGCTTGGGTTAAAAATAAATCCGTAGAAACTCCAACGGCGATCGCCCCTGAACTCAAAAACTCCATGGCATTTTTCATAGTTACCCCGCCTGTGGGAATAAGTGGAATATCCTCTAGCACTTGTTTCAGGCATTTAATATATTCCTGACCGCCCAGAGTTTTAATTGGAAAAATCTTAACCGCATCTGCGCCCCATTGCCAAGCCTGCAAAATCTCAGTGGGAGTCATCGCCCCTGCCATAATCGGAACTTGGGCATTACTTACGAACCTAATTAAGTCCATATTTACATGAGGAGTAAATATAAACTTGGAGCCACAGGCGATCGCACGGTTTGCCATTTCTAGATTTATGATCGTGCCTGCACCAATCAAGCAATCAGATAGTTCTGCTTGTAATTTTGGAATTAAGTACTCTAGAGCTTCAGAATTTACCCCAGTATTCCAAGTAATTTCTAAGAGCTTGATGCCACCATTTGCTGCTGCGATCGCCATTTTATAAGCAATATTCACATCTTTAGATCTGATTACTGCAATAATTCGATGGCGTTGGAGTAAACTAATCCAGTGAGACATATGCGGATTAAAATTCAGATTAAAAGAAATTAAGTTAGATCATGTTACGGGCGGGGAATAACTATTACAGTACATTGCAAGTACACCACCAAGCTCCCCAATCGGAGATCAAGCTTGCATATCGTAAGTTGGTTAAGAAGTTTCATCCAGACTGTAACCACACCATTAACAATCACGATCAGATTGCTGCTATTAATATTGCCTATGAAACCCTCAGTAATCCCCAATCCCGTGCCTCCTACGACAGCAGT
>JBBQHY010000290.1:0-3650 GCA_038324415.1 Pseudanabaenales cyanobacterium
TTGTTTAGCTCTAAATGCTGGAATAGCTTTACGGGTAGCTGGTGTATGCGATCGCTGGTCAGATGGCATAAATTTAGCCCGAACTGTAATAGATGATGGTGCGGCTTGGCAAAAATTAGAAAGCCTATCCAAATTTCTACAATAAAGTCCATATTTTCATTAATTTGCCCAAATACCCTACTTTAAAAAAATAAATGTTAAGATTTTTGTATAAAAGCAACGAATGATTGCGATAAATAAAGATTAACCATATTAAATTTGCAACTTCCATGAATAATACTATCCAGAAGGCAGGCTCCTTAATAGTCTCTTTAGTCCGTCCAGAGAATACTCCACGGGTTTTAACCCAAATCACTTTAACCATACTCCGAGTTGTGGCGGGAGTAGTTATTTTTCACAATGGCTTTAACAAGCTCGATGATATCCAAGGCTTTGCTGAAGCTTATGTTGCGGCGATCGGATTACCTTTTCCTATCTTCTTTAGCTATGTTGCTGCTATAACTGAACTAATTGGCTCACCTTTGCTAGTAGTTGGATTGCTGACTCGCCCTGCTGCCTTTGGTCTAATGTCCACAATGTTGATCGCAATTTATCATCACATCCATACTGCGGGTTTTAACATTCCTTCCATTGAACTTGCTGCCCTTTACTGTGCATCCTTTGCCTTTTTTGCAGTTAATGGTGCTAGCCAGTTTTCCTTAGACCAAGCTATTGCTAATCGTTTCTTTCCTAAATCTACTGTCAATCCTGAAACCATTGAAGCTCTCAAAAATAGCTATCAGCAAGAGTATGTCAAACCATAGAGTATCAAGTATTTTGAATAAATACCGACGGGCTTAGTTTTAGGATTAAGCTCCTTTTTTGTAATTTTTCTTGTAAAACAAATGTTCTCGTATAAGTACCCAATCCAATTAGAATGACACTCTAGAGGCTTTATCTAAATTCAATGGAAAATTCAGCAGATTACATTTGCGCTTACTGCGGGGAATCGATTTCTACCTTTGTGGATATTAGTGCAGGGTCGAATCAATCCTATGTTGAAGACTGCCAAGTTTGCTGTCAGCCAAATTTACTCTATATACAGATAGACGAAGAGACTCTAGGAATAGAGATAAATAGTGAGCCAGAGAGTTAGTACAATTTAGAGATATTTTTGCTTTTTAAGATGTCGATGAAAGGCATAGGAAATTTGGTCAAAATATCTAGGTTTCTTTATTTTGTGTAAATAGCAATTATATTAATTCCTAAAAAACAAGCTATAGATTATTACGTATTAGGAAAAATCATAACGGGGTATCGCCCAACAACCCTTATTTGTAGATATTCACTTTCCACCATAGAAATATACACAGTTTAAATGGGGTTAAGGGGCGCAGCCCCTTAACCCCCAAAAGACTAATCTTTGACCGGGAAGGGAGTATGTAGTATTTTCTTGGAGATTTGGTATTACCCCTACAGAAAAATAGCATCATAGGGATTATATTTCCCCATGATGCAACTAAGGTTTGAGTTAATTTGGGTTTAACAAAAAATACTAACTTTTCCGATTTTGCTTCCTATTTTGTTAAAGCTTCTTGAAGCTTTGCTTCGTCTTCTTTCGATAATGAAGTTTTTAGCACTTTACCTTCAAATTTGCTCAAGTCTTCTAGAACCTTATCAGGAGTAGACTTTCTTATCAAGAAAAAGATAGCGGACGTACCTGGTTCAATTGTACCTCCAACTTCTCTAATGAAGTTATCATCAATACCAATATCGGTTACTGCTCCTGTAATTGCACCTGCCGCAGCGCCAACCGCCCAACCAAGTAATGGATTGAAGAATATAAAACCAAATAGTAGACCCCAAAAGCCTCCGCTTAGTGCACCAGAAGTAACAAGTTCTTGGGTCTGCTTAATTCTAACTTTGCCATCTTTATTTCTGATTACGATCGCCGCATCTTCAAGATTAATCAGATACTCCCGTTCAAGTTTTCTGAGATCAAGAATTACTTCATCTGCTTTAAACTCATCTTTGAAACCACTTACAATTAGGTCGCTCATATCTTTATCCTATATTTAATAATTTGTGAACCATCATGACTTTAATCTTCAGAAGTACTAGCAAGAGCCTTAAAATCAGCTTGAATTTCTTGAATCTCATCTTCCGTAGCATTTTCAGCGTCAATTAGCTTGTTTCTGGCATCTGCGATCACCCGAATCAATTCATCTAGCTTGATTTGCACTGCTTTCGCATCTCGGTTTTGGGAGTTTTGAATCAGAAACACCATCAAAAAAGTGACAATAGTCGTACCAGTATTGATAACTAATTGCCACGTATCTGAAAACTGAAATATTGGCCCTGTAGCTCCCCAAATAATAATGACAGAGACTGCTAACAGTGAGGCTAAAGGGGAACCAGCAGCCTCAGCAGTCCCCCGAGCAAGCCTTGAGAATAGACTAGCCAGAAATAATATAGGATCAGTAGACTCTCTACGGAAATTTCTTTTAGGCATAAAATACGAATTCACTCAAAATACTATTTCCGAATCTATAAGACCAAAACCTATAAGGCAGCCTTGCCATCTTCTGGTGCTCGCATTTCTTCCAATGATATTCTCGGTGTTTCAGTATAAACAGAGCTAAGAAGCATATCCAGAACTTCTTCTTGACGTGCCATTTCCACGGATTGATGGGTTATTAACTCTCCAACATTGAGAATTACTCCATCCAAGCGATCAAGAATTACACGAGTTACTGGACGACCTAAAGCTCCTTTGATCCGACGTTCTTCGATTTCATGGGCACTACGCTGTTGCAAATCACTTGCGGTATCTTGGACTTGACTCCATAGAGATTTGGCACCTTCTTTAATTTGATCGCCTGCACTACTAGCTGTTGACTTAATGCGATCGCCAGCTGTAGAAGCTAATGCGCCCGTTTGAGATTTAACAGAATCTGAGGTTGATAAACCTACAGCTTTAAGTAGTGCTTGCTCTTGTCCATGGGCTTTAGCTCGTTCGATCACCATAGGCGTAACAATTTGACCAGGCGCAGCAATAATATAACCTTCTCCAGTTTGGACAATCATCTGCACTCGTTTTCCTTGAGCTTGTTCCACAGTTACACCAGCAACTGCACTTCCCATGCGATTGCTTAATTTCTCAGTGATACTTCCACCAGTGGCTCGGTATAAATCGTCTAACATATTAAAGGATTCAGCTGTCTCTGCGATTTCAGGAGTTACCGTTTCGCCTTCAACCACAAAGTAGCTACCATCAGGTGCTTTAAGTGATTTTTGTACTGCTTTATCCAAGACAAACGCTCTCTGCTCCTCAGGATCAACAATTGCATTTGTAAGTTTAGCTGTGGCATTTCGTCCCACTTCCTGCATTTTTACAGAAGTTGCCTGAGCTACTTCTTTAGCTTTTTCGGATGTTACTTGTGCTGCTTCTTGAATCTTTTCGCCTGTAGCTTGCATAGCAGCCTTGATACCACCTACTTGTTCTTCCATTAAGTCGGCAGTTTCCGAAGGAATAAAAGCTACATCTTCACCAATCCTGATTGTCTCAGGTGCAGGTACAAAGGAACGTCCAGAATATGCATCTGCAAAGATTCCGCCTGATACTTCATATCCTTCAATTTTACCTGTTTGATCGTCAAAATAGAGATCGA
>JBBQHY010000291.1:0-3603 GCA_038324415.1 Pseudanabaenales cyanobacterium
TTGTCTTTCTCTCTTAGTGAATTGTAGAATTTCACCATTTCTGACTCAATCTCTTCAGAATAGTACATTTTTACTAATTGCTTTCGTTTCCCTCTCTTATCCTATCCTGTTTTGCATATCTTATTTACTTTTTATTCCTAAGGTGGTAATATTAAGCATTAATCCATCTAAGAATGGATTAGCAAATTGATGAATCCATAGTAAAGTAGTTGCATCAAAACTGAATGCTTCCTTTTCCCAGACTTCTTGAAACAGCCAACCTAAAATTATCAAAAGCGAAATACAGGCTAAAAAACTGATTGAACCAATGGAGGAGCGAACCGAAGAACCTAAGCGTTTAATCCATGAGTGGTCTTGCTGTTTCATGTTAAAAGTAAATATTGAGATATAGATATGATGCAGCTACTACTGCCGTTGGATGTGATGCTGTAATCCATATATAGTTAAGCTTACCGCTTTGTAGGTGAAAAGAGTTTTACAGAACTCATAAATGCAAAAATAAAATCTCCAGCTTTTTTATCAAAAAATTGGATGATTTTAGTCACAACTTAATTTATTACAATCCTTTCACAGAGATGCTTTCTGACTCACATTCTACGACACCATTCCCTATATTTCGGCTCGAAGTTTATCTAAGATTGTTCGATCTTCTAGGGTGGAAGTATCGCTAGTAATTTCTTGTCCAGAGGCGATCGCCCTCAGTAACCTTCTCATAATTTTACCTGAACGGGTTTTGGGTAAAGCATCCGTAAATCTAATTTCCCCAGGGCGAGCGATCGCGCCAATTTCTTTGACTACGTGCTGTTTTAGTTCTTTATTTAACTCTGGACTAGAATCAAAGCCTCCTTCTAAAATCACAAAGGCAAAAACATCTTCACCTTTAACCTCATCAGGTTTGCCAACTACTGCCGCTTCCGCCACCGCAGGATGGGATACTAGGGCAGATTCAATTTCCATTGTCCCTAACCGATGTCCCGCCACATTAATTACATCATCAACTCGACCCATGATCCAAAAGTAGCCATCTTTATCTCTTCTGGCTCCATCCCCTGCGAAATAAACGCACTTCCCATCCTTGGGTGGAATATGTTCCCAATAGCTCTTACGGAAGCGATCACTATCTCCATATATAGTTCGCATCATACCAGGATGGGGATGTTTGATCACTAAATATCCACCTTCGTTATCCGCCGCAGGATTTCCGTCTAAATCCACAACATCGGGCATAATTCCAGGGAATGGAAGGGTAGCAGAGCCGGGCTTAGTGGGAATGGCTCCTGGTATAGGAGTAATCATAATTCCACCTGTTTCGGTTTGCCACCATGTATCCACAATCGGACAATTCTCTTTGCCAATTACATCCTTATACCACATCCAAGATTCAGGATTAATCGGTTCGCCCACGGTTCCTAAAAGGCGTAAGGTCGATAAATCTCTGGCATTGGGAAGTTGTTCTCCCATTTTGATAAAAGTCCGAATTGCCGTAGGAGCAGTATAAAAAATTGTGACCCCATGCTTGGCGATCATATCCCACATGCAGCCATAGTTGGAGGGACGAGGTGCGCCTTCATACATCAAAGTTGTGGCACCATTGGATAGAGGTCCATAGACTATATATGAATGTCCTGTAATCCAACCGACATCAGCAGTACACCAGAATATATCAGTTTCTTGGAGATCGAAAATCCATTTCGTGGTGATATGAGAATAGAGGTTATATCCACCTGTGGTGTGAACGATGCCCTTCGGTTTGCCTGTACTGCCACTGGTATAAAGGATAAATAGCATATCTTCGCTATCCATTGGTTCTGCTTCGCATTTAGGAGAAATACCTACCTGTAAATCATGCCACCAGCGATCGCGGGGCGAATCCATTGAAACATCTTGTCCTGTACGCTTAACCACAACCACATTAGTAACGGCAGGTGCAGACCCATTTGCCAAAGCTTTATCAACTTGCTCTTTCAGAGGAACAATCGCATCTTTACGCCAACCACCATCGGCAGTTATCACTAATTTGGCTTGAACATCTACGAGGCGATCGCGTACTGCTTCCGCACTAAATCCCCCAAAAATCACAGTATGTGGTGCACCAATCCGCGCACAGGCAAGCATGGCTATCATGGCTTCGGGAATCATCGGTAAATAAATACCAATGCGATCGCCTTTTTTAATACCTAGAGATTTTAAAACATTGGCAAAGATACAAACTTCACGGTGGAGTTGGGCGTATGTCAGGGTGCGAGTATCACCTGGTTCACCTTCCCAAATTAGGGCTGCTTTATTTTTGCGACTTGTTAATAAATGGCGATCGAGACAGTTATAGGTAATATTAATTTTGCCACCATCAAACCATTTCGCTACAGGTGGGTGCCAATCAAGAACAGTATGCCATTTTTTAAACCAGTGCAATTCCTGCTCGGCTAATTCTGCCCAAAACCTCTCTGGGTCTGCCTTTGCTCTGTTATAAATCTCTTGATATTGAGCAAAACTCTTGATATGAGCAGATGCCGAAAATGTCTCGGAAGGACTAAAAAGGCGGTGTTCAGCAAGAATAGATTCGATCGCAGGCTGTGACATAGTTAGATGAATAAGTTAGATGAATAAGTTAGATGAATATAAAATTTAAATTAGAAGTTAAATAAAATTTTGACAGAGTTATTAAAGTATAAATTGATTCAGACCATCATTCAGTATAAGCATTTAGTATAGATATCAGGTTAAGCAGGACAAAATCAAGAAAGTTATAGAAATCTCTATTTAATTATGAATACATCTCAAAAATTTAACGAAAGTTCCACAGAAGAAAAACTAGATAAATTATGTGCAGCGATCGCCTTGATTGTCGTGAGTGTGGAAGATTTAAAGAATGCCACTATTGAACAGGGAAGAAATGTAGAAAAGGCTCTAGAACTAGCAGCAAAGCAACAAATCGGCATGGATAAATTTGTAGACGCATTTTACGAGCAAGCTAAATCTGTAACTGAACTACTACTATCTCTTAAGGAATCAACCGAAGCTGCCAGACACTTAGCCCAAGCGGGTGAATCTTCTCAGGCGATCGCTAAATCTCACCAAGAAGCCATCCGAGACTTAATTCAAGAGCTACGTCAAAGCCGAAATAATTAAACGGTGGATTTATAAAAAAGCTTTAGAATATGTCTAAAAAATTGCTATTTGTCTGTTTAGGAAATATCTGTCGCTCTCCTTCGGCGGAAAATATTATGAATTATCTTGTGACGGAGAAAGGTAAAAGCGATCGAATTATCTGTGACTCCGCAGGTACCGCTAACTATCACACAGGTGCAGATCCAGATCGGCGGATGGCAATTGCAGCTAAAAAACGAGGTATTACCTTAACAGGTAGAGCCAGACAGTTTACCAATCAAAATTTTGAAGAATTTGATCTAATTTTGGCAATGGATCGTTCTAATTATCAAAATATTTTGGCATTAGACCCAGACCAGAAGCATCGGCATAAAGTCAAGTTAATGTGTGATTTTTGCACTTCTTATAGCGATCAAGAAGTTCCAGATCCTTACTACGGTGGCGTAGATGGTTTTGATTATGTAATTGATTTACTATTTGATGCCTGTAATGGCT
>JBBQHY010000292.1:0-3586 GCA_038324415.1 Pseudanabaenales cyanobacterium
CAGATCTGATTCGAGCTAAAGCGGCTAAGAAGATTCCCGCTCCCACTTAGCCTTTTTTGGGAAAATATCTTGATGCATATATTCATTGACGGGCTTTGTCATAGCCATATTTTTTGCTCTCAGCGTTTATTGAGGTCTTACGTAATTAGTAAAGTATATAAACTCTGAAGGTATATATATAAATAGGTAGATCTTGGGTAAGGAAAACGTATGATATTTTAACCACACACTCTCTTATCCAAGTCCCCATTACAAGGATTTTATTTACCCTTTTATCAAATTATCTTCTTAATTTGGGATATCCGATCTGCTTAAGAATATTCTGAATAGTGCAAAACTAACTAATAAATTATGAACGAAATTCGTATTGTTATCGTTGAAGATCATGCAGTTGTCCGCCTTGGTTTGGTTACTATGCTCCAAGGTTACGATGGCATTAAGGTAGTGGGCGAGGCAGCTAATGCCACCCAAGGACTTAAAATATTGCAAACCACTCAACCTGACGTGGCAATTATAGATATTGGCTTACCAGGTATGGATGGGATCGAGATGACCCAGCAGTTTCGTAAATACCAACTAGAGAACCAAGCGATCTCTACTAATACTAGAGTTCTAATGCTCACAATGCAGGGCAATGAGAACTCGGTTTTAGCGGCTTTTGCGGCGGGCGCAGATTCCTACTGTATGAAAGATATTGAAATGGATCGGTTGGTGGAAGCCATTGAATCAACTCACCATGGTAGTGCTTGGATCGATCCTGCGATCGCCAGTATTGTCCTCAGTCAAATGCGACACGGAATGGTATCACCGAATGCTGAGAGCAAAAATACTGTGGAAATTCAGGCGGTAGAATCGAAATATGGAGATGTCCTAGAGGCTTATCCCTTAACTGCTCGTGAACTCGAAGTTCTAGAGTTAATGGTGAGTGGATGTACGAATGTGGCGATCGCCGAGCGTTTATATATTACAGTTGGTACCGTTAAAACCCATGTGCGTAATGTTTTGAGTAAGCTCTGCGCTGATGATCGAACGGAAGCTTCTGTACGGGCATTGCGATCGGGAATTGTCTCTTAATAGAGTTTTATCATTCCGACCTAGCTTGCGAACTTAGTTTGGGAAAATCATATTTGGGGAATTATGTCACTAATCACAAAGGCAGAAAAATATTGAGGATGAACGAGTTTCAGATCCGCCAAAAGCTGAATTTACAGAACAGGATAGATTATAGAATACTGACCATAGCTAGAAATTAATTACTATATATATTCCCCATGGAGGAGTTGTGATATGTCTGAACCAAATGGAGTGATGATGCAATACTTCCATTGGTATGTCCCCGAGGATGGCAACCTGTGGAATCAATTGGCAGATAGTGCTGAAGATTTAGCTAAGGTTGGAATTACTTCCCTATGGCTGCCTCCCGCCTATAAAGGTGCAGGTGGAGGGCTAGATGTGGGCTATGGAGTTTACGATTTATTTGACCTTGGCGAGTTCGATCAAAAGGGATCGATACGGACAAAGTATGGCATCAAAGCGGAATATCTCACCGCAATTAAGAAGGCACAAGAAGCAGGAATTAGTATTTATGCTGATGTGGTGTTCAATCACAAACTAGGTGCAGACGAAGCCGAAGAAGTTGAAGCTACACCCTTCGATCCTGAAAATCGGAATGAGACAGTGGGCGATTATCAGATGATTAAAGCTTGGACGCACTTTACTTTTCCTGGTCGTGATGACAAGTATTCGACAATGGAATGGCATTGGTGGCATTTTAATGCGATCGACTATAACGACTTTAATGGTGATGAGAACGCAATTTATCTGCTTAAAGGGAAGGAATTTGATCCCAATGTCGATTTAGAAAAAGGCAACTTTGACTATCTCATGGGCTGCGATTTAGATATGTCTAATCCCGAAGTCTCTGGAGAATTAAAACATTGGGGCGAATGGTATTTGGATACGACAGGCGTTGATGGCTTCCGTTTTGATGCAGTTAAACATGTATCCGCCGATTTTTTCCAGACATGGATCGAAGAAATGCGCGATCATGCCCAACGTGACCTTTTTGCTGTGGGTGAATATTGGTCTTACGAAGTCGATGCCCTTCACAGTTTTATCGAAACCACTCAAGGCAAAGTCAGTCTATTTGATGCACCGTTACATTTAAACTTCCACATAGCTAGCAAGTCAGGGAGTGACTACGACCTCCGCCAAATTTTTGATAATACCCTAGTTCAACAACAACCTGCGCTTGCAGTAACTCTGGTCGAAAACCATGATTCCCAACCTCTTCAATCCCTAGAGTCAATTGTGGAAGATTGGTTCAAGCCCCTTGCCTATGCCCTAATCTTGCTGCGCCGCGAGGGATATCCCTGTATTTTCTATGCTGACTATTATGGTGCTCACTACAAAGATTTTGCCAATGACGGCACTGAATGCGAAATTTGGATGGGTAGTCACCGAGTATTAATTGACAGGTTTCTCTTTGCACGGCAAACCTATGCCTATGGCGACCAGTATGATTATTTTGACCACCCCAATGCAATTGGCTGGACAAGATTAGGTGATGAAGATCATTTAGGTGGAATCGCTGTGGTTCTTAGTAACGGCGATGATGGTAATAAGTACATGGAAGTTAAGCATCCAAATTGTACTTATATTGATATCACCGAACATATCAGCGAACCAGTTACAACAAATGACGAGGGTTGGGCAGACTTTAGATGCAATGCTGGATCTGTATCTGTTTGGGTACCACAAAAGTAATAAGGTATGGATAAGTTACCAGGGCACGTTGTCAAAAATGTTGAATCGATTATCAATCTTCAGAATCAGCAAGAGAAAAACATACCTACTCATCAGCGAACTTTGGAGGCGATCGCATCGGCTTTTGGACAACCTTGGTTTCTCTATGCTCAAATTATCTTATTGATTACTTGGATTATTTGCAGTTATCTGGCACAAATTAGTTTGTTAGATCGGGGGTTTCCGCAGTTTGATTTGCGTGATCAGGGGCTAGATGCGGCGGCATTGTTAATCTCTACAGGCGTCTTGATTCATCAAACCCGCCAAGAGAAACTAAATGGTGAGCGATCGCACCTAATTCTGCAACTTAACCTTCTGACAGAGCAAAAGATCGCCAAATTAATTGCCCTAGTCGAAGAATTACGGGTTGATTTACCAAATGTGCGCGATCGTTACGATCTTGAGGCTGAGTTGATGCAACAAGCGACAGATCCCCAAGCTGTATTTGATATTATCCAAGAAACTCTCCAACAGGTATCGGTTGAAGCCGATCGCCAGATTCTAGAAAAGGAAGAAGCTTTAATCGAGGTTGAATAAGAGAAGAATGCCAGCTAAATTCTACTCCCGACCCGCCGAAGAAATATACATAACTGTAACAGAGGCAGAACATTATCACGCTGTCAACGAAGCCCCCACGCCCCTAGGGCAACCGCACACGTTTCTTAACAAAAGAGTAAATAAAACGGCAAAACAGGATAATTGAAAGTATTTACAAAATCAGAGATCGAAAATGTCAGCAACAGGCAGTCCTACTGCGCTAATCGAAACACACTTTGGGAAT
>JBBQHY010000293.1:0-3571 GCA_038324415.1 Pseudanabaenales cyanobacterium
TTACGTAGAACGAAGATCGCCCCCAGCCCCCTCTCCCAGAAAGGAGAGGGGGCTGGGGGGTGAGGGTCTTAGAAGCTTCCACTAACATCAGTAGTAATACTCTGATTTTAGGTCTCAGGAATTAAAATTAGGGCAACTCACTTAGACAAAATCCACTTTACGGCATCAAGGAGGCGATCACTAATATAGTCAGGTTGAACAGCGTGTTGATATTTTCCTGCTAAAACTTCCGAACCAAACCCACTTTTGACTAAGATGCCCGTACATCCTGCGTTGTGGGCTAAATCAATATCTGTAGCTTTATCTCCCACCATAAAACTTCTGCTTAAATCCAAATCATGTTGCCATGCTGCCGCCACTAGCATTCCTGTATTCGGCTTGCGCCAAGTTGAGTAATAATTCAAGCTCGGATTAATTCCACCTTCGGGCTGACTTAGGCTTGGGCAATAATACATCGCATTTAGATACGCCCCTGCTTCGGTTTTTAGGAGATTTTGTAAGCGATCGTGTAAAGCTTCAATATGGGCAAGGTCGTAATAGCCACGGGCAGCACCTGCTTGATTGGACACCAGACAGCAAAAGAGATTTTGATCATTGAGCGATCGCACTGCCTGAGCCACACCATCCATAAGTACTAAATCTTCAAGATTATGAATGTATCCTGCTTCTTGATTTAAGACACCATCGCGATCGAGAAAAACAGTAGGTTTAAGCATTTGTCCCAGGATTAGAAGTTTCAGGACTTACGATAGTAGGTTCAATTTGGGCAGAACTGATAGTCTCGGTTACAGTCTCAGTAATAGTTAAAACTATATCTTCATCTAAGGCTTTGGGTAAATCTTCTGGGGATTTCTCTATTGTTTTTTCTACAGGAATAGTAATCACTTCGGTTTTAATAGTTACTTCTTCGGTAATAATCAAATCTTGTTGTTCTAGATCTTCTGATTTTGACTCTAAAGGTTCTGGAATATTGACTTCTGGACTGTCAATACTTAGAGCCTCTGCTGGAACTGATGGCGCTTCTGAACCAGCTTTATTTTCGGCTTTTTCAGTAATTATCGCTTCTTCGGATTTAGGGACTTCTGGAACGGCTTCGGTTTTAGGCTTGGGTTTGAATTTGTCTTCAGTCTTAGCTTTTGGTTCTAATGTGACTTTGGTTATAACTGGGGCATCGGGGGCAAAGTTTAGGAGTTGGGGCGATCGCTTGCCAATGGATGTAAAAGCTGAACTAATAGCTTCTAGGGGCAAGGGTGTTAATTTATTTAAATCCGCCTCAGATAGTAAAAGTACTCTAATTGCTACTGCTCCAGCTTGCAAAAGTAAATTACTGATTAAGAAAAATGCTGACCACCAGATAACTCCTAATATCCTTAAACCCGCAGGTAACGGTAAAACATCTGCTACTAATGGAGCAGCCCCATAGATTTTATAGAAGATGGCATCAATTACAACGCCAAGGGCGATCGCTACCAAGACTGTCTTAAAGTCTTTAACAACTGCCAAAATTCGGCGTTCACTCTCATCGGTTAATTCTAAAGGCTTGGCAAATAACCATAAACTAAAGGGCGATAGGGGCTTCCACCATTGTAAAATAATTGGCAAAGCGATCGCAGGTAGTCCTAAAACTAAAATCTCAAACCATTCAGAAAAGACTGGATCACCTACGCCTAAACCCAACATTCCTATGATTAAAGTCAGTGGTACTCCTGCCAGTAGCGCAATATGAAACCAGAGAAACGGTTCTGATTTTTGATATTCCGAGGTTAACGAATTGCCTAAGTTTTGTTGAGCCATTTAGGTTATCCAAAAAGCGTATAATTTTAAGTTACCACGGGGATAGCCTAAGTCATGCCAAAAATATCCATTGCCCAGCATTATCACGAACGCACCAAATATGACCCTGAGACTATTGCGACTAAGGGGCAGGCATTGGATTGGGATAAACAGCCCGCATCTTTTAAGCTATACCAAGTTGGCAAAGTCTACGATCTAAAGACCTATCTAACCGATGATGCCCCCAATAATTTTATAGCGGATCAATGGCAAAGACTCTCTCGGTTGTTGCTCTGTAGCTATGGACTAACTGCTAAAATGCGTTCGTCAGGAGGCGAGATATACCTGCGAGCTGCACCGTCGGCGGGGGGGCTTTATCCTGCGGAAGTTTATATTATTGCTAATAATCGCTCTTTTTTGGCACCAGGTATTTATAATTATCAGCCTCAAACCCACTCCCTGGTTCATTTTTGGGAGTCAGATCAAGTTTGGGATCGGCTGCAAGTTGCTTGTTTTTCCCATCCCGTGTTTAGAATTACGGATTTAGCGATCGCCACTTCCGCAGTATTTTATCGGTCGGCATGGCGTTATCAAGATCGGGCATATCGCCGCATTTTTCTAGACACAGGGCATCTTTTAGGTAATATTGAACTGGCGGGGGCAATTAATAATTTCCGACCTTATTTAATTGGGGGCTTTGACGATCAAGCTGTAAATGACCTTTTATATTTGCCACAGGATCAAGAAGGAGCGATCTCTGTAATTCCTCTTTTAGATTTAAGGCGTAATTTAGGTGAACTACCTGCAAGTTCTCAAGCGATCGCCCAAATCTTACCCACTGTACCCAAAGCTTTAGCCTCTGGCATGCAAATTGATTATCCTCGCCTTGCCGATGGTGAACTGTTAGGTTATTTGCATCAGGCTACGGAAATATCTGGAGAAAAATCTGAACTTAAAATATCTGCCAATTTAGATAAATTAGATAAAACCGAAGATAAATATAACTTTCCATTTTGCACCAAGATTGAGATGACTACCCTTGCCCTCAATTGGGGTGAAGAACTTGAGGATTTAGAAAGTACAATTTTGAAGCGGCGATCGACTCGTGCCTTTACGGGAGAGGCTTTAAGCTTAGTCCAATTAAAATCAATCTTAGATTTTGTCTATCAGCCTAGTCACTATATAGACCAAGGTTTTGATGGAGAGCCTGACTATTTTGACTTGAGTTTGATTGAAACTTTTATCGCCGTATCTTCGGTAACAGGATTAGAAGAAGGCTGCTACTACTATGCCCCTGTGACTGAGGAGCTACGTCAAATCCGCTTTAAGAACTTCCGTAAAGAGTTGCATTTTCTCTGTTTAGGACAAGAACTAGGAAGAGATGCTAGCGTCGTAATTTTTCATACTGCCGATTTAAAAAAAGCGGTAGAAAAGTATGGCGATCGCTCTTATCGTTATCTCCATATGGATGCAGGACATTTAGGGCAAAGATTAAACCTCGCTGCAATTCAGTTGGGCATAGGCGTGAGCGGTATTGCAGGATTTTTTGATGATCAAGTGAATGAGGTTCTGGGCATTCCCACGGATGAAGCAGTTTTATATATTACAACTCTGGGTTATCCAAATTAGAGAAGTCATCCTATTGGCTATTCTCTCTAGTAACTGGAGTTTAGACTAATAAGTACCTCTAGCAGGAAATCTCCCGCTAGTTAAAACTGACAGGATAAGTTCGTAAATCCGAAAATTATCTATGAGGCGATGTCTTCAGGCACTTTCTTTATCTTAGAAAACCCTTTTT
>JBBQHY010000294.1:0-3563 GCA_038324415.1 Pseudanabaenales cyanobacterium
TATTCTCATTAATCTGGATTAGTTATTTTTTAATCCTTTGTCTAAGGATGAATTCGGCGATCGCTAAATCTTGAGGAGTTGTAATTTTAAGGTTTGTTTCTTCGCCCATGACAATTTGCACAGGTAAACCAATTTTTTCAAATAGGGCGGCATCATCGGTGACTGACCAGTTTAATGCTTGCGCTTGCAGATGGGCTTGTTTTAGCTCTTTGACGGAAAATCCTTGGGGGGTTTGGGCTGCCCAAAGATAATTACGATCAGGCGTGGATTCGACATTGCCATCTTTCACAATTTTAATGGTGTCTTTAACCTGTATTGCCGCAATTAAGCCAGAGTAAATTTTTAAGGCTTCAGCACACCGATTAAAAAGACTGGGTGTGGCTAAACATCTGGCACCATCATGGATTAAAACAGATTGGGAAGATTCGGGTAAAGCTTTTAACCCATTAAATACTGATTCTTGGCGGGTTTCTCCACCTTTTATTAGGGTTATAGGGGATTTTAAACTTGAAAAAATCTGTTCAAAGGCTGGAAAATCGTTGGGCTGAGCGATTACGCCAATCCAAGAAATAGAGGAACTAGCGATCACCGACTCTAATGTCCACTGTAAAATAGTCTTATCTAAAAGTGGGAGTAAAAGTTTATTGCGATCGCTCCCCATGCGCCTACCACTCCCTGCGGCGGGAATTAACAGTTTACAACTTAGTTCAAAATTTAAGGAGCAATTCATGATCGCAAATCTAAATTAGTTAAAGCTACCATCTAATAAACTTTCCACCACCCAAAGGTCGGACCAATAAGCCGAATCGTCACCCAAATGACAATCATTGCACCAATACCCAGCCAAGCTCCTGTACTTGTGATTTGCACAAATTGACTAGCTTTCTGTTTTGTTAAAAAAGGTAACCAAGATACGATTGGCTCTGGTTTACCGTAATTTTCTCCTAATTCTTCTTTACGCCGCTTTGACTCGCCCATAATAATTTTGTGGATTGATTTTGTGAATTATTTTAGATTTTTCTAGTTTAGAGCTTATGCCTGTTTGGTTGCAGATTTTGACAAAAGTTTAAGAAAATCAGGTTTAATTAAATCCCTAAAACTGTTAATTGTGGTGTGGGAAGTCTGGGAGCTTGGGTTGCGATCAAGCCAAATTCCTTGGATACCTGCATTTTCCGCCCCTTCATAGTCCTCCTTAAAACTATCGCCTATATGCCAAAAATTTTGACTAGGGTCATGTTTAGCGATCGCTGTTTGGAAAATTTGTGAATCAGGTTTAGCGTATCCAACTTCTGTAGATATGGTAGTTGATGTAAAAAACTTACTAAGTTCCAAGCTCTCTAAAACCAAAAAAATCCGATGATCAAAATTGGAAATTATGCCCAAAGTCACGCCTTGATCCTGTAAATAATTTAAGGCAGGAATGACATCTTCATAGATATACCAAGCATCTGGCATAGCAAAGAATTCGAACATCTCCTTGAAATATGCCTCAAAATCTTGAAACTGGGAAAATGCTCCAACTTGGGTAAATGTTGATTTAGCAATATTTCTCCACCATTCGTACTCATACTTATAAATTTGGGATGAAATTTGGGATGATTTGTAAGTTTGAGATCGCTCCAAATTAGGAAATGCCATTTTGGGGGCGTTCTTAAAATTTTGGATAAACGCTTGATCTAAATCTTCATCGCTAGTAACTACATTAAATTTACGAGCGATCGCCCCATAGATCTCCCCCACACTGCCCTTAACTCCAAACAGGGTACCGACAGCGTCAAAAAATATTACATCGGGAAAAAGCATTAGTTGGTAAGATACATTGAACTAAGCTTTGATTTTAACCATACTGCATCCTAAATTAGCATCTTAAAATTAGCTAAACATCGTAGAATCAGCAAAATTAAACTAGAATTCGTTTGAAGTGGTGATGAGAGAAATTATGAAAAAATGTGCATACCTTACTAGCTTAATATTGATAATATTTCCAACAATATCCCTATCAGCTATAGCCCAATCCCAACCACCTGTATCAGTACCTTTAGGCTCTCCTACTACCCCTGCCGCTTTAAACTCTACCTTTAATCCACTTGTAAATGTTGGGCAACGGGAAGAACTGGGGAAATATACCCTAGGGGCAGGTGACATTGTCAAAATCGATATTTTCAATGTCCCAGAACTGAGTGGGAATCAAACCATTGCCCCAGACGGTACTATTACCATTGCTTTAGTTGGCGCGATCAAAGTCGAAGGCTTAACTATTGAAGAAACCGCCAGATTACTAGAAAAAAGATTAGCACCGTTTTTAGTAAGAAAAATTGTCAATGTCTCTCTTGTAGACGCCCGCCCCTTAAATATTGCAGTAGTCGGTGAAGTAAATCGACCTGGCACTAGAATTTTAACTTTCTCTCGCTCTACGGCTACAGGTAGGGATGCCCAATCCGCAACGATCACCAGAGCGATCGAAGTGGCGGGAGGTATTACCCAGCAGGCAGATATTAGTAATATTCAGGTTTCACGGGTCGGGGCTGGTGGGTTACGTCGCATTATTAAGGTGGATTTACTCAATCTGTTACGTCAAGGTGACATTAATCAAGATCTAAAATTATTAGATGGGGATTCGATTTTTGTACCTGGACTCATTGATGTCACTGCAATTCAACCTCGACAAGTGGGGGCTGCGTCCTTTGCTCCTGATAGTTTTTCAATTCAGATTACAGTATCTGGGGAAGTTAATCGCACAGGACCTCAGACTTTGACCTATGCCCGCAATGCTGGAGGAATCGTTAGTACAGTCGGACAAAATACCGTTAGTAATCTTCTTCCGACCGTGACTAGAGCTTTACAACAGGCAGGGGGCATTACCCAAAGGGCAGATGTGCGTAATGTCAAAATCATTCGGACTGGGGTTGGTGGCGAGCGTATTGTCCTGACTGCTAACCTCTGGGAGTTAATTGATAAGGGCGAGTTGGCTCAGGATATTCGACTTATAGATGGAGATTCAGTCTTAGTTTCCATTGCGGCTGCGCCAAATACGGCTGAGTTTGGACAAATCGCTAAAGCTGTATTTTCTCCTTCGGCAATCACGGTTAGAGTCTTAGGTGAGGCTAGGTCACCGGGTACGATTACCTTGACTCCCAATGCTCCATTTACGGAGGCGATCGCTGCGGTGGGCGGACTCACAAATGCTGCTGATTGGCGTAATGTTGAGCTATTTCGCCTTAATCCCGATGGTTCAATTACCCAAAGAAAGCTAATTGCCGATTTGGCTCTACCTGCCAATGAAGCTTCTAATCCCAGCTTGCGCGATCGCGATGTAATTGTAGTCAGAGAATCTTTTGGTGCTGGAATCTTAAACTCGGTGCAGAGGGCAATAAGTATAATTGCCCCGTTTACAACATTCTCTAACTTATTTAGATCAAATTAAAAATAACAATAAATATGAGAATTTTAGTTACGGGCGGAGCGGGTTTTATTGGTTCCCATCTATGCGATCGCTTAATTGAATCTGGACATGAAGTTATTTGCCTAGATAACTTTTATACAGGTCATAAGCGCAATATTCA
>JBBQHY010000295.1:0-3546 GCA_038324415.1 Pseudanabaenales cyanobacterium
TCTTCCACGTAAGGTGAGTTAATTATTTAATAAGCTTTTGCTTTAGTTCAGAGCCAACTGCAACTGTTAGACTTGTATTTAACTGACTATTACTAGCTCAGCATATTACAAAAAAATAGCCTTATCTTAACAACCTTGTCCCTTCAAAGCTTCGATTCTGAAAAATTACTATTCGATCGCACAACTCCAGATGCTAATGCGATCGGTGTAATTTATGCTTTCCCCAATACCTATACTGTGGGCATTACTAGTTTGGGTTATCAGTTTGTGTGGGCGGATTTGGCAACTAGACCCGCAGTGGAAGTCAGCCGCTGGTTTACAGATATACACGAACCTTTGCCCCGATCGCCTGAACTTTTAGGATTTTCATTTTCGTGGGAACTTGACTATGCCAATATTTTAAGAGCTTTAGAAAGTCTAGGAATTCCGATTAATCAAAGCGATCGCACTGAAAAACATCCTCTAGTGTTTGCTGGTGGAGTTGTCCCTACTGCTAATCCCGAACCCTTCGCTACATGGTTTGATTTTTTGCTACTTGGTGATGGTGAAGAACTAGTAGGAAATATGATTAATCGCTATCAGCAGGTGCGAAGTGCGAATCGTCAGGAAAAACTGCGGAATCTGAGTCAAGTTGCAGGCATTTATGTTCCCAGTTTATATGAAGTTAAATATGCAGGAGTTGATGGGGCGATCGCTTCAATCCAACCTATAGACTCAGATATCCCCGCTACCATTACTAAGCAAACTCATAAAGGTAATACGCTCTCAGCTTCAACCGTAGTTACGGAAAAAGCAGCATGGTCAAATATTTACATGGTGGAGGTTGCCCGCAGTTGTCCAGAGATGTGTAGATTTTGTCTCGCCAGCTATTTGACTTTACCCTTTAGAACTCCTAGTGCGATCGATACTTTGATTCCAGCGATCGAGCGGGGCTTAAAAGTGACAAATAGGTTGGGATTACTCGGCGCATCTATTACCCAGCATCCAGAATTTGAGACTTTATTAGACTATATTGCCCAGCCTCAGTTTGATAACGTGCGCTTAAGTTTAGCTTCGGTGCGGACAAACACCCTATCTTTGAAGTTGTGCCAAATTCTGAGCAGTCGAGATAGCCGTTCGGTCACGATCGCTGTGGAAAGCGGTTCGGAAAGATTGCGGCAAATTATTAACAAAAAACTCCATAACGATGAAATTCTCCAAGCGGCTGCCAACGCCCAAGCTGGAGGACTCAGTGCCTTGAAACTCTATGGCATGGTGGGCGTACCTCAAGAACTGGATACCGATATCGATCAAACCATTGAAATGCTGATGGCTGTCAAAAAAACTGCCCCAAAACTTAGACTCAGCTTTGGTTGTAGCACCTTTGTCCCCAAATCTCATACCCCTTGGCAATGGTTGGGAGTTAGCCCGACTGGGGATAAAAAACTCAAGTATTTACAAAAGCATCTCGCGCCTAAAGGTATAGATTTTCGTCCTGAAAGTTATAAAGATTCAATTATTCAGGCTTTAATTTCCAGAGGCGATCGCCGCATTCAGTCTGTGCTGATACTGGCGTATCAATACGCAGATCGAGGCATTCCCAGTGATGGGATGTATAAAAGAGCTTTTAAGGAATTGCGAGGACAATTGCCGTCCCTCGAACATTATGTCTATGAAAACTGGACAACGGATAGGATTCTACCTTGGCACCATCTACAAGGAGCCTTACCCCTCGGCACTTTAATCAAACATTTAAATTCCGATATAGATATTTCTACGCTGGGAAGGGAGTATTCTCTTACTCCCTTCCCAGTCAAAGATTAGTCTTCTGGGGGTGTGGGGGCTGCGCCCCCACGAAGGGGCTTTGCCCCTTAACCCCATTTAAACTGTGTATATTATTATGGTGGGAAGGGAGTAATTGCTTGAGTCATAGTCCCATCTCTAGAAACAGTGATTCCTCCTATATAGGTTTTTAAATTATTTTGGGTTGATAGGGCTGTTACCAAAGTTGTAGTTTGATTGATTTTTTGATAAGCATAGGTATAGGTATTATTCTTGGGCTTGTCTTCGATCTTTAAGGATTCTAGATTTGGAGCTACCACCTTTTGCTCAAGTGCATAAACCTGAGAGTACCTATTTATAGAGCTTACATAGATTTTCGTCTCAATTTGGCGAGCTTGATTAAAATCTGCGATCGCTCCTCTAGGATTTTTAAGTTGAGATTTAGCGATCCCACTTTCCACTAGGTCTGCGGCAGTTTGGGGGGTTTGAGCTAAGACCTGATTGTATATAGCTGTAGTAAAATCTTGAGAATAAATGTTGGCTTCACCGTTTAGATTAGTACAAGCAAATATGATCGGAAGCAGGTCGAATGCCATAGGGTGTGTCTAGATTGCTGATATTTAACAAAAATAAAGAAAAATTCTTGTCCCCTCGCCTTTTGGGCTAGGGGCTAGGGGCTAGGGGTGAGGGTGTTAAAACTCTCCACATAATATTAGTAAAAAATACCATCACCGTTGGTTGGGCGAAGGGGTATCTTTTTCCCGAGGAATCACCTTATTTATTCAATTCAAGACCTATGCCGACCCTCTGCCAAATCTTAATTCATAGACTTCAGATTCCTTACCCGTGGCAATCTCCACATCGGACTTAGGACAGGAAACACAAAGTAAAATATAACCCTTGGCATCTAGCTCCGAACCCATGCCTCCAACTCCCATGCCTTGACTTTGGTCGACTGTACCAGAAATTAACTGGGCGGCACAGGTGGTACATACACCCGTATAGCAGGAGCAAGGTAAGTCCATGCCTTGATCGTAGGCGGCTTCAAGAATAGTCTGATCTGGGGGCACTTCAACTGTATAAATTTGACCCTGATGATGAAGTTTTGCGGTAAAGGACTGAGACATAGAATGTGATTTTGCTGCTAGGATTAACAAGCTATTTTAGCTTTATTGCTCCCGTTTTATGCAAGCCCGTCATATTGCCCGCGAACTCGCCCTGTTAAGTATCAGCCAACTCCCAACTAAACCTGAGAACTTCTCCACCAAAACTATTGATGAAATGGTGATTGCTGCTGTGCGATCGCTCACCGAAGAAGTTAAAGAAATGATTATGACCGCCAGTGGAGAGCTGCAACGGGGGCAGGATATGCTCTTTTCTAGTGAAACCCGTGCTGCCGATCTAGCCACTGCCCAAGTCATGGTCAAAGATGCGATTACCATTACCCAAACCGCAATTAATCGAGCGGGACTCGCTTTAGAATTTCCCGAACTGATTCAAACCTCTCGTCAACAAGAGGTCAGGGATTATGTAGTGGAATTGTTGCAAACTATTCACGATCAGCGATCGCACATTGATGCCCTAATTACAGGTTCTTTAGTAGATTGGCAGTTAAGCCGATTAGCACAGGTAGATCAGCATATTCTCAGAATTGCCACCGCCGAAATTGCCTATCTGAGAATTCCTAAAGCTGTAGCTATTAACGAAGCCGTTCAACTGGCAAAACGTTATAGTAGCGAAGATGGTTACAGGTTTATAAATGGAGTCCTGAGAAATATTAATCCA
>JBBQHY010000296.1:0-3527 GCA_038324415.1 Pseudanabaenales cyanobacterium
GGTGGTATACAAAATCCCCTAAATCCTCTTATACAAGGGATATGAGAGGATAATTTTAGACACTTGACCAGTACTGTAAGTTATAAAGCTCTTTAGCTTACAGTATAGTAAAAACCTTTTAGTTTGTTCCGACAAGTCCAAATTGTGGCAGGTTCCCTTGTCGCTATCGGGACGGGATTGGGGGTACTTGTATCGCCTTGGTTTTTACTTTTAAACGGATTTGTGGGATGTGGACTAGTATTTGCGGGAATTAGCAATACCTGTGCTATGGGAATGCTCTTAGCAAAACTTCCTTATAACCAAAGAAAATAAAGATTATGAAACCAATTCGGATTATTTATTTCTCAGATATTCTTTGCGTCTGGGCTTATATAGCTCAAATTCGCATAGAAGAACTCAAGACGGCTTTCCCCGACAATATTGAAATCGATTATCACTTCGTGCCTGTATTTGGCAATGTTCACGAGAAGTTAGAGAATGGATGGCGCGATCGCGGAGGGTTGGCTGGCTATAGTAATCATGTCAAAGAAATAGGACGTAAGTTTGAGCATATTACTGTGCATCCTGATATTTGGACTCATGATATTCCTGCTTCTTCGATGTCATCCCATCTATTTTTACGCGCCGTGCAATTACTGGAAGTGAAGGGAGTAGTTCCGAAGTCGGACAGAGTATTCGAAAGAACGGCTTGGGCTTTCCGCGAAGCATTTTTTACTCAACTTGCCAATGTTAGCGATCGTAAGGTGCAATTGACGATCGCTGAAAGCCTGAAGTTACCCATCAATGACATTACAAATACGATTAGCAGTGGTGAAGCCTACGCTCAACTAGCCAAAGATGCTGAATTAGTCAAAGAGCATAATGTCACAGTCAGTCCGACCCTGATTTTTAATGAAGGAAGACAAAGACTAAACGGCAATGTCGGTTATCGCGTCATCGAAGCCAATATCCGTGAGTTATTACATAATCCTGAGGGAGAGCAAACTTGGTGCTAAACCGATTTGCACGTTCTTTTGAAGATATTAAGATTAATAGGACTTACGCAGCATACAAAGAAAACCTATATTTAAAGGGGGTTTGGGGCACAGCCCCAATTGAGGGCGAAGCCCTCGAACTCCCTCCCACTAAGTTTCTGTAAAATTGAGTGCGTAAGTCCTAATTAAGAATAGTTATAGAGAAATTTTTATGGCGATCGCCTTCTAAAACAAATTAAATCATTTAAGAATATTTATTATTGGGTGAAATAGCGATCGCTTTAGTAAAATTTTTAGTCCTGTCATAATAAAAAAACGCAAATAGAGAAGTAACTCCAAAAATATGGATTATAAAGACCTATTACAAGAAACTAATAAATCCCAAAATTATCTCCATGTACGAATACGAAAAATTCCTGACTGAATTAGAAGGCATTGAAGTTATCAGTTCCCCTGCACAGGTAGCAAAACTATCAGAGGATTACTTTCGGTTTAGTCCGATCCTTACACCAATTTTAGAGAATAAAGTTGCTAATTTCGTATTTCGACCCAAAAGTGAAGCTGAAGTTATTAAAATTGCCCAAGCCTGTGTAAATCATCGCATTCCTGTAACCGTGAGAGGAGCCGGTACTGGGAATTATGGGCAGTCGGTGCCGCTAAAAGGAGGCATCATTTTAGATATGAGCCGTATGCAGGAAATTAAATGGGTAAAAGCGGGGTTAGCATGCGTGGAGGCGGGGGTAAAACTGGGGGCATTGGATAAAAAAGCACAGGAAATTGGCTGGGAAAGTCGAATGGTTCCATCAACTGTGAAGAGTGCAACCGTAGGTGGCTTTATTGCAGGGGGAAGTGGTGGGATTGGTTCGGTTTTGTATGGTCAACTGCGCGATCGCGGTAACTTAAGAGCAGTTAGAGTTGTAACCCTAGAAGATACAGTGCGGGTGATTGAACTGCGGGGAGATGATGTGCAAAAAGTGAATCATGCCTACGGCACCAATGGCATTATTACGGAACTGGAAATTCCTCTGGCTCCTGCCTACCCATGGGCAGAATGTATTGTGGCATTTGAGCAGTTTGAGAGCTCGGTCAACTTTGGTCAGGCTTTGGGAAATGCGGATGGCATCATTAAAAAAATGATTAGTGTCCACGCTCATCCCATTCCCACATTTTTTACCGCTCTTAAATCTTATTTGAGTAGCGATCGCCCCCATTGGGTTTTAGTATTAGTAGCAGCTTCAGATTTAGAACCATTTAAGTCTTTGGTACAGGAATATAGTGGTGAAATTTGTTATGAAAACCCAGAATCAGGGAAAGGTTTGACATTAGTTGAGTTTTCTTGGAATCACACTACCCTTCATGCCCGAACTGCTAATTCATCTTTGACCTATTTGCAAAGTCTCTTCCCCAATTTAGAGGCAGTGATGGAGATGTATAAATATTTTGGAGATGAAGTGATGATGCACCTTGAGTTTATGCGGATGGGTGGAAAAGTGATGGCGGGAGCAATTCAGGTGGTGCGGTTTACAACTAGCGAACGCCTCGCCCAGATAATTAAATATCACGAAGATCGTGGAGTTGCGATCGCTAATCCTCATACCTACATTCTTGAAGATGGCGGTAGTAAAAATACTAATCAAAACCAATTGGATTTTAAGCGATTAGTTGATCCCCACGGACTTATGAATATTGGTAAAATGCGATCGTTTTTATAGAACTTTCTAGGAAGCATAAACTGCTTGATTTCGACCTTTAGATTTAGCTGTATAGAGGGCTTGATCTGCCTTGGAAATTAAGTGCTCGGGGTTATATTCTGAATTAGGAGTTTGACAAAATACGCCAATACTAAGGGTGACTTCTTGTATATGCGATCGCTGGGGCTTTCAAAAATGCCGCAGAGTGTTTTGGTGTAGGTGGCACAAATTAAAACGATTTACTAACGGTGATCGTATTTTTGGTTTTCTGCCAGTTATCTTTCATCTTATAGATACTTCCTAATCGCTAGGAAACCTAATTAATTAGAAACTGGTTTGACCGAAATTTGTTGTGAAGTAAACAAGAAGCTGCCCTAGGTAAAGCATTTTGTTACTGTCTTGCTTCAACATTTACAAATGAGTTATCACAAAGTTCAAAAGATATGGTTTTCCCAGAAGCCAAAGATGAAGTTAATTACTTTTCTACCAGTAGTATTTGTTGTTGTGTAAGTGACGCATTTCGGACTAGCTGATTGCATAGTTGCGATTGGTAAATAAACTGTTGATGCTTGAGATTGGGAGACCAGTTGAATTTGAGTTGTATTTATTGCAGCACTTAAAAAGAAATCAAGCATTATTTTTAAAATATCGTAGGTTAATTAATAGATATTCTTCTCTAAGAATTAATCTTAACTTTATTTTGAAAACTAATGTCTATGTAAATTATAGAAATAGCCGTAAAACCCAACCGTTTTAACCGTGGGATATAAGGCGGTGAGCGAGAGCGAACAATCTACTTAGCGGATCGCAGATACCCTTACAAGAAACTGCGGTATAATGTAAGGTATGCAGAAAGCTTTCA
>JBBQHY010000297.1:0-3516 GCA_038324415.1 Pseudanabaenales cyanobacterium
AGATCCAATTGCTCTAATTTAATTTAAGTTTAATTCGATCTGATTAATACTCCCCAAAAAGTCATGGAAAAATTATATATTCCGCAAATAGCAAAAGCTATAGATGCTACTGAGATTATTGAGGTTAAGGAATTTATTAAAGATTTAGATACCCTTACGCCTGTGCAGGGGGTAGTACGAGTAAAACATCAAGGCTCATTTTTGGAAATTAAAGCTGAAGCCTTTACAATTATGACCTTAACCTGCGATCGCACCCTTGGGCAGTTTAATCATCGCCTGGCAATTAACACCGAGGAATTAATTTGGCTAGAAGAATCTCAAGGTAAATATGCTAAGGAGAAGGAAGTTGAGCTAGATGATCTCCTAGAAACCTTACCACCCAATGGTTATTTTGATGTAGCTGTATGGTTATACGAACAGCTAACTTTGGCAATTCCGTTTCAAAAAATCGCACCTGATGCTCCCCCATTGGATCAAATTATTGATCAAACAGTTTCTAATGATCAAATTATAGATAAGCGGTGGGCAGCATTGGGGAATCTCCAAGTTTCTGATTCTTAGATTTTGACGATGTTGAAACGGCGTGATCGCTGCAAGCAACCTAGTAGAATTTGTTACCGCATTCAGTACGATCAAACTAAATGTTGGTCTTTAGTCTGTCCAAATTGCTGGCAAAATCTTAGTTCTGATAACCCTTATTATTACTATGGCGGAACTTGGAAATCTCGCCAGCCTAGCTAACCTTCTCTAGTTAACTTTCTCAAGGCAATTACCTAAAGGAAAGTTCATTTTTTCCCTCTGAGTCAGATAAAGCTTGGCAACTTGCCGGGCTAGATTACGAATGCGGGCAATGTATCGGACACGCTCAGTTACGGAAACTACACCTCTAGCATCTAATAAATTAAAGGTGTGTGAGCATTTCAAGACGTAATCAAAGGAGGGGAGTACTAAATCTGTGCCAATTAAATTACTAGCTTCCTCTTCATAGCTATTGAATAGTGACAAAAGCAGAGTGGAGTCGTTATTTTTTTTGCCAAAGTTGTAAAAGCTATGTTCTACTTCGCCCTGATGATGGACTTGACCATATTTAATTTTGCCCAAGACGGCATGATCTTGCCAAGTAATATCAAATACCGAATTTACCCCCTGTAGGTACATTACAAGTCTTTCGAGTCCGTAGGTAATTTCCACAGCTACAGGACGGCAATCTAAGCCACCAACTTGCTGAATATAGGTAAATTGTGTAACTTCCATACCATCTAGCCATACTTCCCAGCCAACGCCCCAAGCTCCTAGGGTTGGCGATTCCCAATCATCTTCGACAAATCGCACATCATGTTCTAAGGGATCGACACCGATAAATTTAAGGCTATCTAAATATTGCTGCAAAATATTATCAGGCGATGGCTTGATTAAAACTTGAAATTGATAATAATGTTGAAGCCGATTCGGATTTTCTCCATACCTACCATCGGTGGGGCGGCGGCAAGGTTCCACATAGGCAACTCGCCAAGGTTCTGGACCGATCGCTCTCAAGAAAGTGTGAGGACTCATGGTACCTGCACCTTTCTCGATATCATAGGGTTGGGCAATTAAACAGCCGCGATCGCCCCAAAAAGATTGCAATGCTAAAATTACTGACTGGAAATCCACAGAAGTTAAAGTTTGTAAGCATTATACTTATACCAAACTTTAGCTGCCAAATTTTAGATACCCATCTCTAAGACTAAATTATTTCCATATTTTTAAAGTCAAAATAGTATCTAGTTTACATATATGATTTTCAAGTATTTAGTGAATTAAAAGCTGATTTTTTATTACATAATTAAGTCAGAGATATTAATCAAGCCTAGACTTTAGTTGAAGTCATAGCCCTATAATTTCAAAATTGGTATTGATTACTTAACTCTATCTAACACCCCTCAATTTAATCCTTATCCTCATTAAGTCAACTTCAATGGAATTCTCGATCGCTCAACTTCTTGAAAATTTTTCTGACCAAAAACTTGTTGCTCCTAAAGCTGTAGAAAAAAAGCTTGGTATCAGTGAAGATGAATCTAGTATCCGTAAGCTTCAAGTAGCTTTAGATGCCTTAGAAAAGGTAGGTATTCTCGAAAAAGATAAAGGGCGATATCGCCGAGTTAATGAAGATGGTTTAGTTGAAGGTAGATTACGTTGCTCTAGTAAAGGGTTTTGCTTTGCCATTCAAGATACCGAAGGGGCTGAGGATATTTACATCCGTGAAAGCCGTTTAAGTAATGCTTGGAATGGAGATCGGGTTTTGGTCAAAATTACTAAAGAAGGAATTCGCCGCCGCAGCCCTGAAGGTGAGGTACGTTTAATTACACACAGATCAAATCCGACGCTTTTGGCAAAGGTTAAAGCCACGGATTCTGGCTATAGAGCTACCCCCTTAGATGACCGCCTATTGTTTGAAATTGAACTTACGCCAGATCAAAACGTCCCTGATCTTGAAGTGGCAACTGAGAAACTGATTCATCTGGAAATGGTGCGCTATCCCCTTGGTAATCATTTGCCATTAGGAAAAATCTCCCAGATTTTGGGTAGCAATGCTGAATCTACGGCAGATGTGGATTTGGTGTGCTGTAAGTATAATTTACCCCGCCAGTTCAGTGATAAGGTACTGGCAGAGGTGGCGGATTTACCTAAGTCCTTAGATCGTAACTCTTTAGAAAATCGTTTAGACCTACGTTCCAGTCTAGCAGTAGAAATTGGGGGAACCGCAGCAATTTCCATCAATCCCAACGATCTGGGATGGAACCTGAGTGTGCATATTCCAGATGTATCCAGTTATGTAGCGATCAGCTCCAACATTGATGATGCCGCCCGTCAACGGCTTCGATCCGTGAGCTTGGGAGATACCGTAATTCCAATTTTGCCAGCAATTGAGCTTTTGCAGCAGTCTGAACGTCTTGCCATGTCTGTGAATATGCACCTTGAAGCAGATGGAGCTTTGTCATCTTTTACAATTCAGCCATCGGTAATTTCTGTGAATGCCAGCATGACTTATCAAGAGGCACAGACAATCTTAAATAGTGAGATCGATTCTGAGAATTTTCAAAATTTAAGTAAGGAAGTTAAGGTTCTAATTCATAATCTTGTATCCGTAGGTCAGTCTTTACAAAATCGCCGTTCTGATGCCTTTAGGCTAATTCTTGCCAAGGTTCAAACCCAAGAACCAGATGAAGGCAATCGGGGCATAACTGTAATTCCTGAACTAATTCCTGTATATGGCATGGTGGCAGAGATCATGATTTTAGTAAATCAAGCGATCGCTTCCCATTTAGCAGCTCTGTCATTGCCGGGTATATTTTGCTCCCACCCTGCCCCCGACTCAGCAAAAATTGGTGATTGGCTCAAACTTTTAGAATGTATGGGGGTTCAAGTTCCCACCCTCAGCGCCGATCAGCTCAAACCCCAAGATTATCAGAGCTTACTTGCGGCAATTGCAGAACTACCTGAAGCTACAAGTCAAGAGATTGTTAAATACATCTT
>JBBQHY010000298.1:0-3499 GCA_038324415.1 Pseudanabaenales cyanobacterium
ATTTAATCCGCCAATATACCAATTTAAGAAGGCATTTTTCGGCGCAAAGTCCACAGTGGTTTTAACTTGCAAAATCGCCCACTCGTCATCAACATGATAGGAATTGGGACTTAATTCCACAAACTCAGCTGGTGCCAAAACATGAGCCAGCATAAACACGACGCAAATTACTAAACCGTAGGTCATATAGGCTATGGAAAATCCTGCGATCGCCATTAAGGGTGGATATCCGAGAGCGATCGGCAGTCCTACAAAAAATATGAGTCCTAGAGCTTTTAAGCCAAACAGGAAACCTAATTCCAAAGGTCTGGGCATAGGCACATTGTGATCAAAGTATTTGCGTTTGCCTAAGATCAAAGATATGTCGCTGTAAGACCAGTAAAAAGGAATCACCAAGTAGACAAACCAGATAAAGATATGTTGATATTGATGAAACCACTTATGTTCCATATCAGGCGACATTCTGACAATGCCATCACCATGAATTTCGACATCATGATTACTGATATTGGTATAGGTATGGTGTAAAAAGTTATGACGGTATCGCCATAGATAGCTTGATAAACCAATGAAATCGTAGGTCAAGCCGATCGCATAATTGATTTTAGAATTCTTAGAATATCCGCTGTGATTGGCATCATGTCCGACACTCATCCCACAGGCTCCGATCGCCATACCCAAAGACATACATCCTAAAATCTTAAATCCAATAGCCACAGGTGCGAAGACTACGAATGCCCAAGAGCCAAACATCCAGATCAAGATTGTGGCAGTCTTGATATACATCTCTAAATTATCGCGAGGCTGAATATTATTAGAAGTGAAGTATGCTTCAACTCTTTTATTTAGCTCTTTTTTAAAGCCGATGCTTTTGGCAAAGGTAACTCTAATAGCTTTTTGTGGGGCAGCTTTTTGCGATAAAGCTTTTACCGAATTGTTTAATGTAGCTGTCATCTACTTCTGTTCCACAGGCTGCCAAGGTGCAGGAATATAGACTTTTTTAGCTAATCCCACGGCTCGCAACAACCAAATTGCGCCCCAAGTCGGATCGATTTCCCACCAATTTAAGCCCGCCCGTGCTGATTTTGGATAAGCGTGGTGATTGTTGTGCCAGCCTTCGCCGTAGGTAACGAGAGCCGCCCACCATAGATTAGTAGAGTGATCGTCAGCATCCCCAAAGTTGCGGTATCCCCATTTGTGACAAGCCGAATTGATAAACCAAGTGCTATGGGAAACCAAGACGGCGCGAACGAAAATGCCATAAATCACAAAACCTAGACCTTGACCTTGGGTATGTCCAATTAGATAAAGCAGAATACCGAGAGGAACTTGTAAAGCTAGAAAGTATTTATCTAAAAATCTGTAATAGGGATCTACAGCTAAATCAGGGGCAAAGTTATAGTAATTTTTGAAATCAAAATGTTCTTTTTTAGAATACAAAATCCACGCTAGATGACTCCACCAAAACCCTTTACTGGCAGAGTAGGGATCTTTTTCATTATCCTCTGTGAAGCCATGGTGTTGGCGGTGTCCACCCACCCAAAATACTGGCCCACCTTGCAAAGCCAAAGCCCCGAGGGTAGTAAAAAAGTATTCTAGCCATTTTGGCACCTGAAAACTGCGGTGACTCAATAGTCGATGATAACCAAGACAAATGCCAATGCTGCCTGTAAGCCAATGTAGAAATATGGTTATGCCTAAAGCCTGCCAAGAAAAAAAACCAAGTCCTAACAAAGCGACCGCATGCATGACAACATAAAAAATTGTAGTTGTCCAATTAAGTTGCAGGGCATCTTGATTAGCTGGCTGTTGAAGTGAATTAGTGGTCATGTGGTACCCAGAAGAAAGTAGGTAAAATTAGATTAATATGAGCCTCATATAAATTAACATTGTTTAGCAAATTTATGCAAGTGTTACTTGCAAATATCTGAGATGATCTAATGAGATCATTTAAAAGCTTGCCAAATAACCCCAAAAACTATGACTCTTGAGCGTATTCCCACTCGACAAAAAATTGTTAATACTGCCCTAGAGTTGTTTGCACGCCACGGCATTACGGAAACCACAACCCGCCAGATTGCCGATCACGCTGAAGTGAATGAAGTTACCTTGTTTAGGCATTTTGGGAATAAGCATGGTTTGCTATTAGCGGTGTTGCAGGAATTTTTGCAGGAATATCTCTTGGTGACGCAGTTGGGAGCATCTTTAATGCCATCGGAACCTAAACGTGCAGGTAATTTAGCAGAATTTTTAGAAGATTATATTCAAAGTTCATTACAAGCCCTAGAAAGCGTGCCTGAATTAATGCGATCGCTGGTGGGAGAAGCAGGACAATATCCCCTAGAAAGCCGTCAGGCATTAGCTCAGGGAATAACTCAAATTAATCGGGCGATCGCCACAGCCTTGGATGAAGTTGGAAATAATGTAGACCTACCCACAGACCCCATGAGCCTTGCCACCATGATCAATGCCTGCATTTTGGGCTATACAATTATGGTTTTAACCAGTGATGTAGAACTGATTTGGAGCAGTAAAGAAGAATTTATCAGTACTTTAATCAAAATTTTGGTAGCTAAACCTTCCCATAAATTTGCAGCTAAATCTGGATCGAGTCTCAAGATTCAAGATATTCCCGAACTGGAAGTTAGAAATATTATTCTGCAAGCAAAGCGTCAAGGACTCAGGGATTATGCGATCGCCTATGTTTTATTTGGTGCGGGTTTAAGTCCAGAGGAATTAGTTAATCTTGATAAATCAGACTACATGGTTAATAAGGCAGGAATTCTCAAAATTCAAGAACGGCTTGTACCTCTCAATCAGAAGATTTTTGGACATCGCTACGGTTCTCCAACCAATAATCCTCTTACCAATTACCTTAAAAGCCGCAAAGATAAACATCTAAAGATGTTCCTTTCTGATTCCCTTCAACCTTTGGGTATTTCGGAAATTGAGCATTTCTGGCAAGGCTGGCAGAATTTAGAAATCCCCATCAATCAAACTCAGCAAACATGGAGGATGGAAATGCTGATGCGGGGGATAGATCACGAAAGCTTTCAAATTATAAGCGGTTTACCTATCTCAGAGATTGAAGTCTATGCCCAAAAGGTTAAAGAGTATTTGGCATTAAATAAAGCGATCGCTCTAGATTAAAACCTAGATTAAAAAAGAGTTTGTGAATCGTCCTACTCCCTTCCCACCATAGAAATATACACAGTTTAAATGGGGTTAAGGGGCAAAGCCCCTTCGTGGGGGCGCAGCCCCCACACCCCCAAAAGACTAATCTTTGACTGGGAAGGGAGTATCAACTAGCTGCACTTGTTCTACGGGAAAACAACATATTTTCTCGATAATCCACAGGGCAGTCAATAATTGTCGGGACAGTCTGTGCCAGTGCTTCTTTCAGTGTAGGTACTAAATCCGCCGCCGATTCAATTCTGTAACCTTTTAAACCCATGCTCTCTGCGAGTTTGACAAAATCAGGATTTCCAAACTGAATATA
>JBBQHY010000299.1:0-3451 GCA_038324415.1 Pseudanabaenales cyanobacterium
ATACGGTCTTTTTGCGATCAACTCAAACTCCATACGTGCAATTTGGCGACTGGATGACTGGAGTATTTTGTGTTGGTGCGGCGATCGTTAAATTTCTAAGACTTTGAGAATATTAGCCTACACAGATATTAAGTGCTAGGACTTTCGCACTCAAATTTACAAAAACTTAGTTAGAGCGAGTTTGAGGGCTTCCCTCTCGATTGGGACTGCGTCTCAAACCCATTTAAGTATAGGTTTTCTTTTTATGCTGCGGAAGTCCTAAACATGCTATGCAATACCTAAATTTCTCTTCTTTTAAGTTGATAGTCCCGATAGTTAGATTAGCAGCTACATTATCTTTGCCTTAGGAATATTTCAGAGTTTTGAGATTGGTTATTTTGGGGATTGGTAGCAGTCATTCGCACTCTATATTGAGTTCCAGGAATTAATCTATTTGCTTCGGGTATTTCTATCCTAAATATCCCTTGTCTATTAGCACGAACATTAGTGTTTAAGACAGTTTGAGACGTTTGTATGATGCCAAGTATTGAACTTAGTGCCTCAACAGAGACATTGATGTTGGCAGTAGGAAGAGTCTCACCTAGTAAAGTAACAGGTAGGTTGATGACAGCATTATTATTAAAGTTAGTGATTTTAGGTTGTAGAGTTAGGTTATCAATGTTCGTATTATCGGAATTAATGGCGATCGCTCGGTTCAAATCTCTAGTAACGGAATTGGCACCTTGTTGAGAAAAAGTGACTTGTAGTCTGCCATTACCTTGTCTATCATTACGCCGAATTCTATAACGCCCTTCATAAACTCCATTTTGGACTTCGGACATAGTTACAGGTCGATTCTGATTTAATCCTTCCACTGTAAACCTAGCTGTCGCGCTTTCCGAACCAAATGCTCTCACCAATAATTCATCCCCTGGGGTTAATGAGTCGGTATTTGTTTCAATTCTATCTATGACCAAATTGGAATTATTATTACCGTTACCTGAGTTAATAGCGATCGCTCGGTTCAAATCTCTAGTAACGGAATTGGCACCTTGTTGAGAAAAAGTGACTTGTAGTCTGCCATTACCTTGTCTATCATTACGGCGAATTGTATAACGCCCTTCATAAACTCCACTTCGGACTTCGGACATAGCTATAGAGCTATCTTGATTCAACCCCTCCACCGTAAACCTAGCTGTCGCTCTATCTGAACCAAACGCCCTTACCAATAATTCATCCCCTGCTGTTAGGGATGTGCTACTTGTTTCAATCCTCTCTAAAACTAAATTTGAGGCTACTGGTGACACAGAACGAGAATCAATGCTACCAATAGATAAAGGAGGTAAATTACTATTGCCTAATTGAAATAGAGTTTGATAGGTTAATGCTGCAACTTCACCTCTACTTGCCAGATTATTGGGAGCAATCCGACTAGCATTAGGAAAGTTAACAATTATGCCAGCACTAGCTGCTTTAGATATACTTTCTTTTGCCCAATCTGGAACTGCTTGACGGTCAGAGAAACGCTCTAGTCTACCCGCATCAGGGCTAAATTTATTACCAAGAGCCTTCGCTAAAATCACTAATGCCTGTGCTCTAGTAATCCGCTCTTCGGGGCGGAAAGTACCATCGGGGAATCCTGTGACCAAACCTGAGTTGCTAACGGCACTGATGGCAGGACTTGCCCAATAATTAGATCGGACATCTGTGAAGTTACTATTAGTATTGCTAAGAGGAAGGTTAAATGCTCTTACAGCGATCGCCGCAAATTGGGCACGAGTAATATCAGCACTGGGCTTAAATGAACCATCTGGAAATCCACCTATAATATTGCGATCGGCAAGGGTGCTAATGTACTGTTCTGCCCAATAGCCTCGAGTATCCACAAAATTGGTGGTTTGGGCAAATACTTGCGGCGCCAGTATTAGTGTAGTTAGCCCAGAAAATAAGACTGTACTGGTTAGTTTATTCATAAAATATTACTCAAGATCCTATATTAAATTTTTAAGCAGGTGTTTGCCAGCTTTCTAGAATATACATTTCAACAAATATACTTTTCTGATAATGGTTTTTCGCTTACTTATACCCTCAGACTCATCATGATTGGGCATAGTTCCTAAGAAATAATTGGGTATAAAGAATCTATTTCCCTTTTCAATTTAGGTAATCCCCCAAAGGGTACTTTCGCTGGTGAATCGGTACTACAAATGTTGAAACTATTTGAGACACAAGCGATCGCCTCATTTACGGGATTATATATAACCAGTAAAATCTGATAGCACAGTATAAGCGAAACTATAGCGGTTAGATCGGTTCCGCTGCATACGCTGTTTATACATACCTAAAAAATATAATTGAACTGAATTCTAAACTTTAGGCATAGACTAGTTTACCTTTTGGCTGAGGAATGGATCTACCTAGTTCCTGTGCTGTTTCAATCCACTCTTGCATAACGATTTGCATATTTTTACATGGCTTCGATAGGGGTTTCACCATCAGCCGCACAACCTATAAGTTCTGGCACCTCAGTAATAAAAAATTTATCCTCTTCACTCCAGTAGATGATTACTTCATATCTCATTATCCTCTTGACCTCCCAGCTTGTATTTAAGAATCACTTCGCGAACTTGCTTAACTTGGTAATTTTTTTCTTTACTACTCCCTTCCCAGTCAAAGATTAGTCTTTTGGGGGGTGTGGGGGCTGCGCCCCCACAAAGGGGCTTTGCCCCTTAACCCCATTTAAACTGTGTATATCTCTATGGTGGGAAGGGAGTACCTTTGGGTTGAATATTCACAATTTCTTCAATTCCCTCTTTTGCAAAATATGATGACTGCCACGAATTCGTTTTTCAAATCTCAAATTTGTCAATAGTTCACATAATTGTTCAAAGGGAATGTTATTGTCAGAAGTTCCTCTTAGAATTTTGAGGAATAGTTTTCTGATCTTCCCATTGTTAATTTATTGCTTTGAAATTTTTCTTGCAACAGTATCAGCATGTTTAATTGTCGCGAACAACCTCCGCCAATTCATATTTGTCCGCTCCAATAATTTATTATGCCCCGATCGCCTCATTTACGGGATTATATATAACCAGTAAAATCTGATACCGTTGCACGGCTGTTTGCGTAAGCTCAAGCTGAAAAAAGGTTTGATATACGTTTAATGGTAACGCTAAAAAAGAGTGCGATCGCTCTCACTTGAGGATACTGATTATGATGGGCGATCTCGTTATCACTGAATCAGGCTTAAAATGCTAATCTAATCTTAGTGATGTTCATAAAAATCTAGGCAAATCTAGTTAAAACTATGCTTTACAAAATCCCGTTATTACTAACTCCTCAGCCTGAAGGGGGCTTTACGGTGACTTCTCCGCTTCTGCCAGAATTGGTTACTGAAGGGGAATCCATTGATGAAGTTTTAGTAAATGTTCGTGATGCTTTTGAAGCGATTCGTGAACTTTATGATGATTTA
>JBBQHY010000300.1:0-3450 GCA_038324415.1 Pseudanabaenales cyanobacterium
TTAATTATGTCAGGACAAGGATTTGGCTTTGGGCTAGGCAAACTGAAAGAGATTCAGCAAGCCGTAATGAAAGCAAAGGAAATTGAGCAAGGCGCAAAAGCACTGCAAGAAGAACTAGAAGAAATGCGGATTACGGGGCAATCTAGTAATGGATTAGTTAAAGTCACAATTAGCGGCAACCAAGAACCCCACGATGTGGAAATCGATCCTGCTGCCCTTGAAGGTGGAGCCGAAATTTTAGCGGATTTAGTTTTAGCGGCAATTCAAGATGCCTATTCTATCTCTTCGGCAACAATGAAAGATCGCATGGAACAGCTGACAGGTGGATTGGGATTACCTGGTGGACTAGGGCTTTAGAAGTAAATTTAATAAAAATAGCGGAGGTTGGAGAGTTATTCTTTAACCTTCTGAATTTTTGTTTTAAGTTGCGAATTTTGCGTTCGCAGCCAAGTTAATAAAGTTTGCTCTAGGGTAGAGTTATCTTTATGAATGCCTTGCCTAAGCCATTGAAATACGGCATCAACGGGGGTAAAACTTTGTCCCGCTTGCCATTTTAAGTCCATGCCCATCGAAGTTAAGTGGGTACCCGCTAGAGTCTGAACATTAACTCTGCTATTAAATTTACGCTTTAACTGAGTTGCCAAAATCGCAATTTCATCAATATTGTCATCTACGAATTTAATCAAAAGATTGTCAGCGACTTCATAGCTTTGATTAATCAACTCCATTGTTTCCAAGGGTGAAGGCGTAAACTCCATCATTGCCATTTCAGGGATCGTACTAGAAAATTCCTTAAATAACGGAATTGATTGCTTAGTTCCAGAGTTATTGTAGGAAATAAACATATTCCCTCCTCGATCGCTCGGATAAAGGCTATTAATCAGAATATGAATTTTACAACCCATGCTGTGCCCCAAACCAAAGAGGGGAAAATAATCAAGAAATAGCTTGCTACGAGTGCGCTTAAAGGATTTATGAACATCGATCGCAATTTGACGATGATCGAAGGTACTATTTACAAAAGGAGTAGCCACAATCACATAGCCCTCTCCTGCTAAAGTTTCTAGCATTCGGCTATAGCTTATTTGAGGAGCCGCCGCAAAGAAAGCTCCTCCTAAAAAATGAATGACTCCCTTAGGCTGAGATGGAGCCAACACAAAATTATTTTCAACCTGTTGCCATTCCATAATCAATCCTTTGCAGTATCACTATTCTAAGGTGCTTAGTATTTTAGTTGGGAAGGGGTTTCACACTCCTAATCTAAGTTTTCTTAATTCTTTTGGCAATTACTATAAAATCCAGTTAAGAAAGATTAGATAGATAAGTAGTGATCGCCAATTCGACTAATTCCTTCATAGATTTATTATGGCTGCTAGAACTAGTTCGTAGTTGCTCGTAGACTGAAGGCGATAGGGTAATGCGACGTCTTTGATCCTTAGCATCCTTTGATTTAGCAGGAGGAACATAACTCGAACTAAATTCCCTAAGTCGATCAAAGCCCACGCGAGCGCAGAAATCTCCAAAGCCTTCATTTCCATCGAGGCGATCAATCTTAAAGTAAGCAAATATTGGCTCTAAAAACTCCTCTAATTTATCTATGTGCATGCGTTGAATATAGGGCTGTGCCAGTCGCGTAGAATTAAAATTTCCACCCAGCCACACTTGATACTCATTAAAAACACTGCCCACAAACCCTAGTTCTGCCATGTAGGGACGAGCGCAACCATTGGGACATCCAGTCATGCGGGTGATAAATTTTTCATTACTTAAGCCCATGCGATCTAGTAACAGTCTTAAGCGTTCAATTACACTAGGCAAGATCCTCTCTGCCTCGGCAATTGCCAAGCCGCAGGTAGGAAAGGCGGGACAAGCCATAGAGTAGCGGGTAAGCGGATCGATTTTGTCAGGAGATAATACGCCACATCGGTCTAAAATTCCTTGGATGTCAGCTTTAGCGATTGCGGGAATTTCTGTAAATAACAGATTATGATTGGGCGTGAGATAGATGGGTAGATGAAAAGCTTCGGTAATTTCTCTAAGGGCTGTTTTAAGGTGTAAGCCATCTTTATCAATAACTCTACCGTTTTCAATGGATATACCCAAAAAGTATTTACCATCTCCTTGCTCGTTCCAACCCAAATAGTCTTCATACTCCCATTCAGGTAAAGCCTTGGGAGCCTTCAGAGGTGTAGGGTAGTAATCGAGTAAAACCTCCTTAAATTTATCCACACCCCAATCATTTAATAAATACTTAAATCGGGAATGACGGCGGTTGTAGCGATCGCCATGATCTCTTTGGACTGCGACCACACCTTTAATCAGTTCGTAAATATCTGAAACTGGAACAAACCCAATGCTATCGGCAAGGCGGACAATTGTCGCATCGTTATTGTGACTGCGCCCTAAACCTCCACCCACATAGACATTAAAGCCTTGAAGTTGATGATTGCTATCGGTAATTACCGCTAAAGATAAATCGTTGGTAAATAAATCTACGGAATTATCTCCCGGCACCGCGATCGCCACTTTGAACTTACGAGGCAAAAACTGGGTGCCATAGATCGGCTCGTAGCTATCAGTAGTATTTGTATCAACCTTACCTTTGCCATGTTGAGATCGGGCTTGGGTAACTTCAGCATCCTCGACTGGCAAAGAGCTAACTGCCACCTCTCCATCTAGCCACAGGTCATAATAGGAGCCAGCTTGGGGAGCTAGAAGATCGGCTATTTTAACGGCATATTCTTGGGCAATTTGGTACTCAGGCTGATTTTTATAGGGGGCAACAGGTGCCATAACATTTCTGTTAATATCTCCGCAGGCGCCGACCGTGGAACCCATATTTTGGACAATATCAGAAATTACAGTTTTCAGGTCTTGTTTGAGAATTCCGTGGATTTGAAAACCTTGACGCGTGGTAGTCCGTAGTGTGTGATTTCCGTAGCGATCGCATAACTGATCTAATGCCAAATATAACTGCCAAGGCACAAATCCCCCAGGGCTACGAGTCCGCAACATCATGCTGTAGTCTGGCTCTTCACCTTTGGCTTTAGCTTTCTCTAAATCTCGATCTTTTTGCTGATAGGAACCATGAAACTTGAGAATTTGAATACCATCTTGACTAAAAAAGCTATTGCCATCACTTAACTCAGAGCTGATGGGAAACCTCAAATAGTTACTCTTTTGCTTAAGTGCTTCAACCTTAGAGTGCTTGATCGTATTAATCATGATTCTGGAACATTTTGTTTGCCCCATCTATTATATAGGGTTTACCCCAACTTTATGCCTAGGTCTAAACCTTATCTGTAAAGATTGACATCCTCCCACGGCTAAAGCGCGTGAGATTCCTAAGACTCACGACTTAGGTTTCTGTTTCTTCCTATCACTAGGATTTCGCAACTGCCCTTTAGAGGTATCTCTATCAGGTCTTATGTTCGCTCCACAGACTGACAC
>JBBQHY010000301.1:0-3427 GCA_038324415.1 Pseudanabaenales cyanobacterium
TGAAATTCGGGAGGAATACTTGACTCGTCTGGAAATATTGATTTAATTTGATCTAATTTCATGGACTACTCATTTGGGTGAGACTACCTATAGATCTTCGCACTTATATCTAAAAGTAAACCAGTCTTTAACGTTGACTAAATAGTTAATGGTCTAAAATGTATTTGTACGATACCCTAAGTATCATCAGCAAAAGCTAAAAAGCCCTGCCCATATATAGATGCATAAACAGTTTAAAATCTTAGTTGCCACTTGCCTCGGTGCGATCGCTGCTGCCTTAGTACACCCAGTTCTAGAATCCTCAGTCTGGGCGGCACCCCTCAAGTTAGCCGCTGCTCCGCAAGGCTTAGTAAGTGCGATCGCCAATTTGGATAGTGCTGCCAGTAAACGTGATTTAGCTGCAGTCATGAAATTTTTTCCCGATGACTTTACCCATGGCGACGGACTTAGTAAGCAAAAACTGCGAGAATCCCTAGAGGCTCTGTGGCAAAAATATAAAGATATTCAATATCGGACAGAAATAGTTAAAGTCGAACCCAAAGGTGATACCTATAGAGTGGAAACCATCACTAAGATCACTGGTACCCAAGGGCAGGGAGAATCTCAATTTAAGCTGATTGCTACTATGAACTCAGTTCAGGTTTTTCAAAATAAGGGCGATACTTGGCAAATTGCTCGTCAAGAAATCCTCTCTGAGAAAAGTTCTTTGATATCTGGAGAAAAACCGCCGATAGTTGAAATTCGGCTACCTGAGATTATTGGTATCGGTCGGCAATATGCCTTAGACGCAATCGTAACCGAACCCCTTGGAGCCAGCCTATTATTAGGTGCAGTCGTAGAAGAAAAAGTAAATGCCACTAACTATATCAAAGACGCCACCGTTGACCTAGAGGCACTGAGATCTGGCGGAATATTCAAGATTGGGCAAGCTCCATATTCCGAGGGCGATCGCTGGATTTCTGTAGTGTTAGTGCGAGAAAATGGCATCTCTATCAATAGCCAAAGATTACGAGTTAGTAAAAATTTCGTTGGCAGACAATATACACCTCTACCAGAAACTGGTTCGATTAGAATCAGGGTACCTGCCCAGCCCAAAAAGCAAACAAGTCTGTCCCAAGATTTTGTAAACAAACTAACATTTGTAAAGAAAGTTTGAACTTTTAGAGAGATATTCAGTATAATGTTCTCGGTTTTGTAATCCTCATCACATACAAGAGCTGTAATAGGAGGTAATGAAGTTGGCAAGAAGACGCAAGCGCAAAAGCAGACGTCGCCAAGAAGGGCGCAAGATACTGGAGCATATTCCTCAGTTTAATATAGATAGTGGTGAAGACAAGCCTGTAACAGCGGCTCGTAAGTTCATCCACTCCGCAGGAATATTACCACCAGCATTGTTATTAGTAAGGCGTAACGAGCATACTACCGATCGCTACTTCTGGGCAGAAAAAGGCTTATTTGGAGCGCAATATGTTGAAGAGAATCATTTTCTATTTCCGAGCTTAAAGCCTCCCGAAGAGAATGAAGAATTAGAAATGGTGGTGGGTATGCGTTAAACTTTTGCCCAACTTAATTAATATTGAATTATTAATAATCAGTAATATTAAATTATCCACAGTATCTCCACTAGAGATACATTGTGGATATTTTTTGTATATCGTTTTCCCTCTTAAATAAACTTTGATGAACTGGTAACTATCTAATTTTTTTAGAGCGATCGCTATTATGGTAGTTATCTGGATTCATGCTTCCCATTCTTGGTGGTTTGCTGCTGATCGCAATATTTCTCTAGAAGTAGTTAATACAAAAGTTTTTATTAATACTTTTATTAACCAAGCAGGTAGATTTACAGTGCCGTTGTTCGTAATTCTTTCTGGATTTGGATTCGCAAAATCTGAAGAATATAGTCCTTTTCGCTTAAAAAGATTTTCACAAAAACGGTGTTTTAGGGTGCTGCCAACTTATATTTTCTTTGGTTTTCTCCATATAATAACCAGAGAGTAATTCAAAATAGCTGCCTTTTCCGACAAAATCTAGCAGTTCTTTCAGGTTTTAAGTAATGGCTCGGCGGACTACTCCCTTCCCACCATAGAAATATACACAGTTTAAATGGGGTTAAGGGGCAAAGCCCCTTCGTGGGGGCGCAGCCCCCACACCCCCAAAAGACTAATCTTTGACTGGGAAGGGAGTATCATCTTTACTTTTTGGCGATTATTCTAAAGTGTTATATCAGCTATCCTTTATTGAGGCTTTGGCGATTTTCTCCACAACGCTTGGCAGCATTATTGATGTTTTGATCACGCTCTGCACTCTATATTGGCTAAATTCATTATTTGGGTTAGGGGCGATCGCCAATTTTATTCCTAGCTCTGACCATATAATTTTTTGGCTGCCCTACTTCTTAATTGGGATTTGGTTGGCACGGGAGCCTATGTGGTTTGGTAAATTAGTGCAAAAACTAACTTCTTGGCAATGGGGAATAGTTTGGGCGATCGCAGCGAGTTTAGAAGTAGGGGAATTTTATTATTCTGCTTCTCTGCTCAAATTAGCGGAACCTGCTGGTCACTATGGTCGCCCTACGGTAGTCATACTTTCATTAATATTTCTGCTCTGGGCAATGTCTTGGCAAACTTGGAAACAGATTGGATCTCCTAAAATTATTGAAATTTCCAGTGGAGCCAGTTTTACGACCTATCTCCTGCATCCTGATGTCTTGCGAGTACTTACCCCTTTAGAAAGCTTGGGTGGAATTAGTTATTTACTCTTAAGTGCGATCGCTTCTTGGGCAGTAGGAATTCTAGTCTGGAGAATTGTCAAACCTGTTAAGGTCTTAAATGTTGCTTTAGGTGCTTAGGTTGTGTATAAATCTTGAACATAGCTGGCATAGCCGTTATAAAGGTTGGTTTTGCGTCTTTCTCCAGACCCCAGCATTCTTTCCGTAGCCTGTGACCACCGAGGATGGGGTTGATTGGGGTTGACATTTGCCTCAAAGCCGTACTCATTGGCTACAAGGGTATTCCAAAATGTTGCAGGTTGCTTGTCGGTAAATTCAATTTTGTCAATAGATTTGATGCTTTTAAACCCATACTTCCAAGGCACTACGAGGCGGATAGGTGCACCATGTTGTTTTGGAAGTTCATGCCCATATATGCCGATCGCCAAAATTGCCAGATCATTCATTGCCTCTGCCATGGTTAAACCTTCGGTGTAGGGATAAGGATAATTTTGCAGGTCTTGGCGGGGAACTTCCTTGGGCTTAAAGAAGGTACTTAACTTCACAAATTTAGCGGTGGATTTTGGTTCTACAAGCTGAATTAATGATTTGAGTGGAAAGCCAATCCAAGGTACAGCCATTGCCCACGTTTCTACACATCGATGCCGATATAGCCGTTCTTCTATGGGCATTTTGGCAATTAGGTCTTCGATCGCC
>JBBQHY010000302.1:0-3403 GCA_038324415.1 Pseudanabaenales cyanobacterium
ATTGCCAAACGGTTAAACATACCCCAGCCCAAACGATCTTTTATAAAGCGATCGCTCACAATAGCTTCCTCTTCTGCCATAATCCCAAAAAATGAGTTGAGCATGGAATTAATGCGCTCTGGCGGTAAAACCTTACCTGTAGGAACCATCATCCCCTTAGAAAATAGCCAAGTCACTGCCACATTACTTTGGTATGCCGTAATATTTTGCAACTGATGGGCAGAGAGTAAGTTATGCTTCAGGGCGGTATCTAAAAGATCGGTCAAACGGGGCAGATTGCGCACCAACGAGCCAAATCCTGTGAACACCAACGGAGACTGTAAAGAAGCAGCATCACCGATCGCCAATAACCGATCAAAGGATACCTGTCGGGCATTTGCCCCCAAACTGAAGTGTCCAGGAATATAACCAAAGGTGGCTTTTTTCCAAACTAACTGCTCCATATCACACCGCCGATATTCGGGCAGAATAGTAAAGAAATCTTCGTACATTTCTAAAAGCGAACCAGGGTTTTTGGGATTGACCTGATGGTAATGGAAAAGATAAACAGCTATTTCATTATTAGCACCTGGAAACAACTCCCAAATTAGCTGCCTACCTCTGGAAATATCACCGTGACTAAAGAGAACGTCGCCATATTCCTTATCCCAAACGCTAGGATCTATGCCCTCAAGCACGGCACCTACGGTTGGACATACGCTATCAAAAGCTCTGCCATCATTAATTTGCTGGGCGATCGCACTGGCAGAACCCATGGCATCTATGAGTAAGCGTCCTGAAAGTTCTAGATTTTCTTTGGTAATTAAGTTGTGGGCTTTCACCGTCACGGATTGCTTATTAACTATGGCTTGCTCGAATTCTGTCTCCTCAAAAATCTCCCCGCCAAATTCTTTTAATTTTTCGCCACAGAGTTTTAATAGTCGTTCCGAAGCAATCGCTACATTCAGAACCGTAGGCGTATGCAAAATCGCAGCCCTAGCATTGGGAGGATTATTACCATCAAAAAATTTGTTAAATCCATCCACATATTCGGTAAGAATGATGCTCTCAAACTCTTCTTGGGTAAATAGCCCAAAATCTACTAATCCCTGAAATTCGGCTCTGGAAATATTCCATTCTCGGTTCATGCGCCCAAAGGGCAGTCGTTCGATTAAACAGACCCGATAGCCAAGTTTTGCCATCATGGTGGCATGAATAATGCCCAACGCTCCGCCTATATAAATTAAATCGTATGTAGGCGTGAATGTAGCCTCTAGATTCCTGATAATTACTTGCTTAGGTTTCTGGGGATTACAGACACTCTCTCGCCATCGCTTTTCCCACCAATACACCCGATTTAGATCATATTCACCGTTGGGAAGTTTCTGAAAATATTTAACTGTGAGGGGATAATCTGCTTCCAGTGCCTCGAAGATTGATATTCCTTTTGCTAAATCCGTGGCGATCGCTTCTTTGAGTATAGGATATTGAGGTGGAAATGCCTCGCGAATTTGGGTAGTTAAGTCCTTGAGAATTTTCTGTTCGTGATTAATTATCTCCTCAGTCCAGCGAAAAGCCTTAAGGTAGGTAGTTCGTTGCAGCGACCACACAAACACGCACACAATGGCAGCACCTGATTCAATTAAAAATCCATCAGGCGTAATTTTAAGCTTCGCTTCAAACTTACCGTCAAGGGGTATAAAGCTTGAATGGAGCCACGCTTTAACAGCATTGGTATCTGGGGTGGGGATTTCTAAATAGGTTAACTGGTACATGGATCGGAAGATTCAGAAAATATTGCCTTGTTAGCAAAATCTAACACACTAAACTCCTTGAAAATAGGCGATCGCCCCAAAAATCAAAAATAATACCCCACCGATCCCCGTAATTACCCGTTCAGAAATTCGTCCTGCAATCATCCGACCGCCAACCACAGCAATGATCGTACAAATAGCGTGCCCAAAAATTGCCCCGACTGTTACGGCAACAGGATTATTGGCAGCAGCTAAAGCAATAGTACTAATTTGAGTGCGATCGCCCCACTCGGCAACAAATGTCAAAATAAATGCCTGCATCCAAATAGCTAACTGTGGGTTTACTAAAGTTTTGCCAAATCTGCCACGAAATAATTGATTAGAAGGACTTGATTCCTGAGTCTCTACCGCCTCTTCTGCTTCTTTGATTACTTCGCATTCAGATTTAGACGGCATTTGCAGGGCATTATAGATAAGCTTTACCCCAAAGATGAAAAACAGAGCGATCGCCCCGTAATGGGTATAAGTTTTTGGTAATAGTGATACTACCTGCCCCAATCCTACGGAAATCACTGTCATCAAGGCTAGAGCTGCCAACACTGCAGAAAATACAAGCTTGTGGGGATGCCGCATCGCCAAAATCATGGCAATAAAAAATGTCTTATCACCTAATTCTGAAATCGTAATTAGCAATAAACTTGCGGTAAAGGCGGTAATCATTTTCAAACTCCTTCAGGGTTTAACTATTCCTGATAGAGCTTGAAGAGATAACCAAAACCTCACCAAGCTCACATCAGTGTGAACTCAGTGAAAGTCTCGCTCCCAAGTCTTTGAACTTCCTTAAGGATCTAGCTTAAAAATTTAAGTAGAATCTTGTTCAAAATTGGCTTGTCACTTGAACCAGGCGGTTTGCCAGCATGTTGACTCAAGTGGATTGGCTTCTAGCTACAATTAGCCACCAATAGCTACTCCCTTTCAACTAGATTCAATATTACTACAATCAGAAATTAAAACTGAAGATAATTGGTAAAATATTGTTATTTTTATCAATAATTCTCATTATTCTTTCATTTTCTGGATTCTTTTGTTTGATTACATACTTGTCTATAGTCTTCTTGCCAAAAAACTACCTAGTTCTAACCCGATTACCCCAAAAATTGCACTGCCCACCCAATAGAATGATCCAGAGATGAGACTGCCCGAGCGCATAAGTAGAGAAGATTCTAAAGCGTAGGTCGAAAATGTTGTATAGGAACCCAGAAAACCAGTGGCAATTAATAGGCGTAGCTCAGGAGAAATAAGCGATCGCTCCACAGCAAACGTGAACACAAATCCCATAATTAAAGCCCCAGTAATATTAATAAAAAAAGTACCATAGGGATAATTTGTCCCGAACCATTTACTAAACAAAATTGTAAGGTAGTAACGACTTAATGCCCCTGAAATTGCCCCTAAACAAACTGCTAGAGGCGATTAAATATTGGGACTTACGGTGCTAAAAATTCTATGCAATTCGCTAACTAAATTATGACTGGAGTTTAGACTAATAAGTACCTCTAGCAGGAAATCTCCCGCTAGTTAAAACTGACAGGATAAGTTCGTAAATCCGAAAATTATCTATGAGGCGATGTCTTCAGGCACTTTCTTTATCTTAGAAAACCCTTTTTTGA
>JBBQHY010000303.1:0-3389 GCA_038324415.1 Pseudanabaenales cyanobacterium
ATTAGTTCTGAAGATGAGTTTGATGGAAAGGATCGTGAATCAATACATTTAATAGCATATTTTGAGTTTCAAGCTGTAGGTAAATTGAGGATTAGAAATATTGGTGGGGCGATCGCTAAGATTGAACGTTTAGCAGTATTAAAAGATTTTAGATCCCACGGGATTGGTAGAAAAATGATGGAGGAGGCGATCGCTTATATCAAATCATTTGAAAAATCTGCTGTAACTTATTCAATAATTAAAATTCATGCCCAAGCTTACCTAGAAAAGTTTTATACCAATCTAGGATTTGTAACTCAAGGAGAGCGGTTCATGGAAGCAGGAATTGACCACGTTTTAATGATGAAGAATATCTAAGGGATTTTGTAATGAATCCTCACTAATCTGTATTTAGCTTGCTCTATGGGCTTAAATTTATTGTAATAACCTTTGATAGTTTCACGGGCAATTTGTTCTAGCTTAGGATTAGTGCTTTCAGATACTATCGGTTCTTGTTCTACCCTACCGTCGGGACTTACTACAAGCACAAATGCCACAGATCCACTGATGCCAGCCTGTGGTTCAATGGGAATCCAATCTATAGGCTCTCTTTTGTCGGGGGCAACGGGCGTATCAGGGGATGCTATTTGCCTTTGGACTACTTTATCTGCTCCATATTGAGATAGAACTCCACCAAGATCGCTATTAATAGGCTTTTTAAGATTATTTGCAGCAATTAGATCAGAGGCCTTATAGCTATAGCCTGTTATAGGGTTAATTGGGGTGGGAGGTTCCGATGGCTTAGGACTGGGTTTATTAGATGGGTTTGGAGCTTTTTCAGTAGGTTTAGCAGGAGTTTCGGTGATTTCAGGTTTGAGATTATTATTACCCAGTGGAATATTGAGGTTACTTTGCTTATTATTAATTGCCAGATTTGAGTTCAAATTACTAGCATTGGATACCACTATTAAATTTGATGAGCTGGGTATATCTTGAGGGAGAACTGATAAAAGGGGTGGTGGTAGTGATGGATTATAGTTTGGTTGAGAGATAGTCGGCAGGTTAATTTGGTTCAGGTTTAAGGATGATAATTGCTGAGGCAAACGTGGCTTTGATCTAAGTAATAGCTCTGGCGGCACATTAACTACGGGAATAATAGAGACTTTGGGAGGATTGGGCAGTATTGCATTGCGCTTGATTGGATTTGGTAATAAAAGCCAAAAGGCAACGTGGGCGGCGATTGAACCTAGCATGATTAGCCAAACTGGGCTTTGCCACGCTAAAAACTTAGGAGGTTGCTTACGTTTAGAGTCCAGCGATCTCCAAAATTTTAAACTTTCAGGAATATCTGGTTCTGTGGATTTAGGATTAATATTCTTAAAAAGTGATTCTGACATTGGTTTAATTTCTTTTTTAGGATTTAGAAGTTGCGATCGCTACTCGTTCTCCCGCAATTTTGCGTAAAGCTTCTAGGGTATTTACAACTTGTTGATAGCTCACACTGGCATCCTCGGCATTTAGAACTACTAATCCTTGGGGAAAAGCTGCTATGTAGCCTTTAACTGCTACTTCTAAACCATCAGGAGTAAGTAAATTGCCATCTATGCGCGTTTTGCCATCTATATCTAAAGTTACGATCAGCATCTCATTTAGAGACTTAGCATTTTTAGGAGAATTTGCTGTTTGACTTTTGGCGGGCAAGTCGACACCGATCAGTTGGACAGGAGCTAAACCTGCTGCTACTAGTACAAAGAATGAAAGTACCGCGAATACCACGTCTAGTAAGGGGATCACGTTTACCTCTGGGGTACTTGCTGATTTATCTTGCGAGCGGATTTTCATACTAGGTTCAAAGATGGTATTAATTTTGGATGCCACTAACTGAAATAATACATACTTATTATTAAACTTTAATTAAAGCCATGAATGTAATCTTAAAAGACTTCTTAGAAGAATGTGAATCTTTGCAGTTGCTTCGCATAATTGTCAATACTGGTGTAGCTGTTTTAGAAGTTAAAGGGCGTATCGAAAAATTATTTTATGCCGAACTGCCCAAAGGTCGTTACGCCAATATGCACACCGATGGCTTTGAATTTCATCTTAATATGGATGGAATTTTTAAAGTGAAATTTGAGACAGGTGAAGCAAAACGCGGAAACTTTAGTACCTACGCCGTGCGTCTACTGAACGATCAAGACACACCTGAAATGAGTTTGTTTTTGCAATGGGGCAAGCCCGGAGAATATGCAGAAGGGCAGGTTGAGGCATGGGAATCACTTAAGCAAAAATATGGGGAAGAATTTGCTGTAGTCGCTGAAGTTGTTGCACCAGTCTAAGCACAGAATATTCGCTCTCAAGGTCAAAGTCGATCCTAAACAAGTTCAAAGTTAATGCTTTAGGGATCGAAATTTGCTCTCTAAAGCTCAGAGTCGATCCTAACTAAGTTCAAACTTCATGCTCTGAGGATCGAAATTTGTTCTCTGAAGTTCAAAGTTGAGCCTAATTAAGTTCAAAGTTCACTCTCCGAACATCAAAGTTAATCCTAACTAGGTTCAAAGTCGATCCTCTGAAGCTAAAAGTTCATTCTTCTAGAATCAAAGTCGATCCTAACTAAGCTCAAAGTTTATTCTCTGAAGGTCAAAGTCGAACTAAAGGCGGGTTCCTGTAAAAGAATTATCCATTCTGAAGCCCCTAAATTCCCAATTCTAAGGAAATCTCCTGAGATTAAGAATTATCGGCGAAATCTCAAGTTCCATCAACACAATATTTTAGTTGTGTTAAGCTAGATTACTATGATTCCAAAATTTAATACTCAAGGAAATCTACCATAAGGTATTCACTTTTGTACTTGGGCAGAGTTTATTGCTCGATTTGGAATTAGACCCCATCGACTAAGTTTAATTAGTGGACTCAAGATGGCAATGATCTCATTAAAAAATGCAGGTTGCTCTGTAATCTATGTTGATGGCAGCTTTGTTACAAGTAAGCCTATCCCAGGGGACTTTGATGCCTGCTGGGACACTAATAGTGTTGACATAAATAAATTGAGGTCAATTGCTCCTAATTCGCTGAATTTTAAGAATAAACGAGCTGCTCAAAAATCACAGTATAAGGGAGAGTTTCTTCTGGCAGATCGATCGGCGAATCAAGCTGGAATCATATTTTTAGATTTTTTCAGATGGATAGGGATGGGAATTCAAAAGGTATTATTGCGATAGATTTAGGAAGTTGGGAATATGATTAAAAATGAACACCAATACAAAATCACAAAAGCTCAACTAAGCAAATTTGAAGAGGCTTTAATCGAGATGATTAAGGTTAAAAATACGGCTAATCAGAAAGATTTACTATTACGCCAAGTACATGTGGAAGCACTACAAAGTCAGGTTAATGAACTGAAAGAAGAGATT
>JBBQHY010000304.1:0-3351 GCA_038324415.1 Pseudanabaenales cyanobacterium
CCAACAGGAAAAACTCGCACTCCACACCAGTCTTAACTCGATATCCCAAAGCTTCGGCTTGGCTCAATACCTTCTTCAGAACTAAACGCGGAGCTTGAGCAACTGGTTCGCCATTCATATACAGATCCGCAGGCATCCACGCCACTTCGGGTTGCCAAGGTAAAGGAAATAAACTATTTGGATCGGGGATGGCAAAAATATCGGGATCGGCGGGAGTCATATCGAGCCAAGTCGCAAATCCAGCAAATCCTGCTCCATTAGCTGCCATGTTATCGATCGCGGCAGTTGGCACTAATTTAGAGCGTTGGATGCCAAATAAATCTGTAAAGGAAATGAGAAAGTAACGGATTCCTTTTTCTTTAGCAATTTCAGAAAGATTAGTCATGATTTAATCGGATAGCTAGGTTTATGAAATGGTTTGTTAGCTAGAAAGGAGTTCGGCGATCGCTTGACGAATAAAAGCTTCATCTTCAAGATTTTGATAGGGATTCCCTGCCCGATGTCCCCAAATTGAAGGGATTTCTACATACTTGGCATCAGGAATCATATTTGCTTCGCGTTCGCAATCTGTAGGCGTAAAATACAAATCGCTCGCACTAGACATTACCAGAGTTTTTGCCTGAATTGAAGTCATAGCTAATTCATAATCATTTTGATAAACAGAATTATGACTGAGATCGGATCTCAACCAAGTATCGATCGAGGCAATAAGATTGCGCGGATCGCGTTTCCGATAATTTTCCTCCCAACCCCGAAGTAGATAATCTTCTAAATCTGTAAAACCGAACTGTTTATAAAGTCCAGCTTGATAAAAGGCAGGAGATGCCGCCCAACTGGCATAGATCAGCGCAAAAGTGTGAAAACCGCGATCTGGAATCCCATCAAATCCCTTTCCTGTCCAAGTTGGATCGGAAGTGAGCGCCGATCGCAAGCTTTGCAAAAAAATTCGATTATGGTCGGTCGTGCGAGAAGTGCCACAAAGAGCGGCAATTCTCTCTACCTTTTCAGGAAATAAAGCCGCCCAATGATATGCCTGCTGCGCTCCCATTGACCAACCATAAACTAGAGCAAGGCGATCGATCCCAAAGACTTCTCTTGAAAGCTGTTCTTGAGCCCGCACGTTATCTACGTGGCTGAACCAAAATCCCTGCTCCGCCAATCCACATTGTTCACAATTACTGGGAGAACTAGAAAGTCCATTCCCAAACATATTCGAAATAATGATAAACCAACGACTAGGATCGAGAATGCGATCGCTGCCAATTAACCATTCAATATCTGAATGCTGCGCGCCATAAGAAGTGGGATAGAGAATTACATTTGAGCGATCGCGGTTTAATTCCCCATAGGTTTGATAAATAATCTTCGCCTCAGAAAGCACAGTTCCACATTGAAGTTCAAAATCTGGGATCGTAAAAACACTCATATAGCAGCTTGTTCGGTTTGTTCAAAATTATCCACAATCTTTTGATTCACCTTCACATAACCCAAGTCCACGTTAGTAAAATAGCTATTTAGCTGTTCGTGGGCAACAGGCAATAGATAAAACGGAATGGATGGATAGAGATGATGCTCGGCATGATAAGAGATATTCCAAATAAAGTAGCGAAAAGGAGCAAAGGTCATGGTAGTCCTAGTATTAGTAAGTCCATTACTATCATTAGTACAACCAGTATGTTCTGCCAAGAGCATACACCGTAAAAATGGTTGACCTACGACTAAAGGCAATAGCCAATAAATAATAAACCAAGGCTGTTTAAAAGCGATAGAAATACCGATCGCCGCGATATAAACCGATAATTGTAATCGAGTCGAACGAATCACTTCCGAACGTTGGGCTTCATGAATATAGAGCAAATCTTCGACCTTACCCAGAGAAACTTTAATATGAGTCTGGACTTTCCCAATCCACCAAGGGATGCCACTTATTACCAAGAGATATTCTCTAAGATTTGTCGGTAGGCGATCGCCAAGTTCTGGGTCTTTATCAATAATCTGGGCATAACGATGATGCCACTTGTGAAATTGCCGATAAAAAGTACTGTTATAAAAAGATAGCAATCCCGCTAACCACGACACAGCATCACTGAGACGATTATTCGCAAAAGCCGTTCGATGGGAACCCTCATGCAAAGGCGCAAACATGATCGCCAAACTGAATCCATAAATTAGTAGAGATGGAATTGCAATAACTAAGCGATCGCCCGATAAATTTGTTGCCCATAGATAACCTGCGATCGCCATGATACCTAAATGCAAAGCCAAGCGCATTAATCCTTGAGTATTTGATCGAACATTTAAAGATTTGAGTTCTTGCACTGATAGTATTTGATTAGCCATAGCACTGAAGATAAGCTAAATTTAATTTTAATATTCTGGCAGTTTGATTCATATATGTCAATAAAGTTTCTTGTGACTACACTTTATGTCGGGTTTATCCAACATACTTTGGAATCTCCTCCATAAAGTTTCAGTATTAACGAACTAGTTGACTCTATTATGTAGGATGTGAGTCAGACAAATAGGGTGTTAGCTGCCAGCTAACACCCTATTTTCTGCTAGTGGTAAAGGGTTGTTGAAACCATTTTTAATTGGATGCACAGAAAATAAAAATGTATTGGATCGTTGACTTCTTCTAAAAACGTAATCAACAAGGTTGAAACTCTATCGAGTTTTGCTGATTCTTTTAAGATTTGATTACTCCCTTCCCACCATAGTAATATACACAGTTTAAATGGGGTTGAGGGGTAAAGCCCCCACACCCCCAAAAGACTAATCTTTGACTGGGAAGGGAGTATATTCAATTCTCAATGAATAAGATTCGAGTTGTGCCTACGTCCAATGTAATTTAAGTGCAGCGCTTTTCAAACAATCTATACCCCGTCAAGCATTTGATAAGGAACTTACAATTGGGAAAGTCCTGATATCTACCGATACGGTTAATGAACTTTATGACATATTTAAACGTCCAAAATTTGACAAGATCACTGGTATTAATAAGTAAGGTTTATAACCTCTAATTTCATCTAAATTACTCTTCTATCTCAGCTTATATCTCAGATTTTCTATAGCCTGTTAGTTACTACACTGAATTATCAATTTAAGTCCTTCCTTCACAACTTCTTGTGCGTGACAAGATATTTTGCTTGCATCGCCTTACCCATTAGTTTATCAACCATCTCAATATTGATTCTCATATTTGACATGGGCATTTTTATAGAAATAGCCGTAAAACCCAACGGTTTTAACCGTGGGATATAAGGCGGTGAGCGAGAGCGAACAATCTACTTAGCGGATCGCAGATACCCTTACAAGAAACTGCGGTATAATGTAAGGTATGCAGAAAGCTTT
>JBBQHY010000305.1:0-3342 GCA_038324415.1 Pseudanabaenales cyanobacterium
TTGTCTTTCTCTCTTAGTGAATTGTAGAATTTCACCATTTCTGACTCAATCTCTTCAGAATAGTACATTTTTACTAATTGCTTTCGTTTCCCTCTCTTATCCTATCCTGTTTTGCATATCTTATTTACTTTTTATTCCTAACTTCTGTTGTTGCTTCATGTACTCGCATAACGGCAAAGGTTTCTCTTTCTTCGATTTCAATTGTGAATGGGGTGATGTTGATATTGACTGACATAATTTAATCTACTAGATAGTCGGCATTTTCTGTGGGCAATGGGGATGCGTGAATTACTCGATGTTTTTTGGGATTATATTTAGCGGTACTGCGTTTTTGAAGTTGATTATGGATGGTTTCAGCAATCTTGGTTGTCCAGTGGATTAGTTTTTAGGTTTGTTCTCTGGGTAATTCTTGTTTGATGGTTACTGAGGTTAGTTTATGTAGTTTAGCGATCGCCACTTTATAGCTATTTTCACTGGGTAAAATTGTTACGCCACAGTCTCTGAGAAATTTCTCTATTCGGTTAGAAATCTGCACTTTTTATCTAGTCCAAAGTAAATTACTTTTTTGAAGTTCTCTATGGCGTGGATTGCTTTAGAAGGTGTTTGAAAAGTTTTTAAAACTGGCTACCTAGTTTTAAGTTCAGAATCTAAACGACGAACCATCAGATGTACCATAGCTGTAAATAGCATCATTTCACTAGTAGTGGATAAAAATTCATAGTCCTTACTCAATCGTCGATAATGCCCAAACCAAGAATAGGTTCTTTCCATTACCCATCTTTTAGGAATAACTTTAAAACCAGATTCATTGTCAGTACGTTTGATGTGTTCCAAACGCCATCCGAACTGATTAGCGATCTTGGCGATAAAATCCTTGCCTCCAAAAGTACTGTCAATCCAAATTACTTGTAAGAAGCTCCAAACTCCCGTCCAGAATGCCCCTAATAAAAGCATCCCCTGATGATCGGAACGCCCAGCACTATGAACACAAACACCCAACAGTAGTCCCATTGTATCGACTAAAATTGTGCGCTTGCGTCCTTTAACCTTCTTGCCACCATCAAAGCCGTTTCTTCCCCTCCACTAATTGTTTTCACTGATTGACTATCAACGCTACCTGCACTCGGCTGTTCATTTCGTCCTACCTTGACTCTATCCATTATTCTTAATATATCGTTGAGATTGATCCACGTACCATCTTTTTCCCATGCTCGGAAGTATGTGTAAACGCTCTCCCATTTGGGTAAGTCATGGGGCATTGTCTGCAACTTAATCCCCTTAGATAGCAAAAAAAGATCGCATTTAATACCTCCCTCATCTATAGTTTTCGTGGTCGCCCTCCTGTTTTTGCCGTTGGGATAATGGGTTTGAGAATTTCCCACTGCTCATCTGTTAAGTCGGTGTCGTATGCTAATCTCATAATCATTAAAAGCTTTTACGGTTTACCCTTTTACCCTATTACGCCTTAACTTGCAAGGGAAATAATCTTCTGACGTACTTTTCAAACAGGTTCTTAACCCGAACTCACGTTAGATAAGGTTGAAACACTGCTATGTCAACGAAATGTTTCAGATACCATTATTGAACTTGAATTACTTCCAACTTCCCCCGAAAACTTTATTAAATATTTGAACAAACATCGCTGTCGGATCCCAGAATATGATGTCTTGAAGTCTAATGGATTCTCTAGTGGCTTTGGTACTGTTGAATCCTTGGTTAAGCAAATCTCTCACAGAATTAAAATCTCTGGCGCTCAATAGAAAAAAGAAAATATCTCTCAAGTTCTATCTCATCGCATTGCCTACCTTAATAAATTGTTGGTTGTTTAGCCCTCGCAAAAGTGGGATACTCCCGTAAATAGTAGCTACCTGATGGCGATCGCTATATTTCTAGTGGGAATTTCTGAACGGATATAAAAAGAACCGTAGATACGATTTTACGTATTTAAGATTTTTCTTAAACTTCCCAATCCCCATATGGTCAGCCTTAAATACGGCTAAACTTGGCAATGTTATGAGTTGCCAGTACTAGATTATTGGTAAGAGCGATCGCCACAATTTGTAGATCATAAACCCCAATTGGTGTGTCTTAATTAGCTAAAGTTCCACGAATAAAATTACAAAAAAAAGGGGAGCCTTGCCCCCATAATACTTAAATCACCTAAATGTTAGGAAAATTTTACTTACTTGATAAATAGCATCTCTTGATAGGTTGGCAAAGACCAGAGATCATCAGCAACTTCACCTTCAAGGGCATCAGCAAACTCTCTGACGTTATCCATCATTGGACGGATGGTTTTAGCTGAATATTGCAAATGCTCTTCATGCGAGGCAAAATCATGATTATGTAATGCCATATCTAATTTGCTGACGGAATCCATCATAGATTTAACCAAACCAGCAACTTTTTCGGCACTTTCTGCGGCTAGGTCAATCCCGATTTCTTTCAAGGAAGCGATCGCCCCAGATAATTTTCCTAAATAGGTCACAGCAGTAGGATAAATTATGGTTTTAGCCATACTAACTACTAACTTGGCTTCGACTTCAATGGAAAGGATATATTGCTCTGTATATGTTTCAAACCGACTTGCCAATTCTACGGGACTCAACACGCCCATTTTCTCAAAGAGTTCGACAATGTGAGGTTGCTTAAGTACAGGCAGAGCATCAGCCGCAGTCCGCAAATTAGGCAGTCCTCTTTCGGCGGCTAGTTTATGCCATTCCTCAGAGTACCCATTACCATTAAAGACGATCACCCCATGCTCATCCATAACCTCTTTCAGTACCAAGTGAATAGCGGCATTTAGTTCTGTACCCTTTGCTAGTTCAGATTCTAAAGCTTCTGCCATCCAGTTTAAGGAGTCTGCCAAGATCGTATTCATCGCCACCAATGGACCTGCCACAGATTGCCCTGATCCTACAGCACGAAACTCAAAGCGGTTTCCTGTAAAAGCGAATGGAGAAGTTCGATTGCGATCGCCTGGATCTTTAGGTAAAAGCGGTAAGGTATCCACCCCAATATTCATCATGCCCTTAACCTTAGAGCCAGTGACATCACCTCGACTAATTTGCTCAAATACATCCTCTAATTGTGAACCTAAATATACAGACATAATAGCGGGAGGAGCTTCATTGGCACCCAATCTATGATCGTTACTAGCAGTGGCAATCACCGCCCGTAAAAGAGATCCGTATAAATGCACACCCCGAATTACGGCACCACAAAATACTAAAAACTGAGCATTAGTATGGGGAGTATCGCCTGGATCAAGGAGATTACCTTGGGTCGCATTGCCCACAGACCAGTTAACGTGCTTACCAGATCCATTAATACCTTTGAAGG
>JBBQHY010000306.1:0-3330 GCA_038324415.1 Pseudanabaenales cyanobacterium
ATCACCGTCGCCCGCAATTTCATTAGAGGTATCAATAATTACCACCCGTTTGTTAATTTCATCCGCAAGTACTCGAGCAATTTCTCTTAAAGCTGTAGTTTTGCCCATACCGGGACGACCTAAAAGCAAAATAGATTTACCTGTTTCCACAAAGTCCCGAATCATGGCACTGGTTCCATAAATTGCCCGCCCAATCCGACAGGTTAAACCCACAATTAAGCCTTTACGGTTGCGCATAGCACTAATACGGTGCAGAGTCCGTTCAATTCCCGCCCGATTATCGCCACTAAAATCACCAACTTTATCCACACAGCCATCTAAATCAGCTTGAGTAATGGCAGTTTCTGATAAATATCTAGTTTCATTAAAGTATCTTGCCTCAGGCGATCGCCCCAAATCCATAACTACTTCTATTAACTGATCGAGCTGTCCATATTCTTCGATACTGGTTTTAATATGTATGGGCAATATGTCTAAAAGTTGCTCAAGGTTATCTGTAACCTGCCTACGGATCATATCTGACATAGTTTTTATATAATTGTTTTGGTGCTATTTTTAGATAGGTAAGAAAATTAAGTGGCTGAAAAGAATAGGTATTTGACCAACCCAGTCGATACCCCAACAACTAAAGCTGTAAAGGCGCTGCGACTGATAAATTCTTCATTACCCAATCGCTTATCAATGCCGTCCATTTTTGCTTCTAACTTTTCTACTACTCGTTTAATATCACCTTTAAGTTCAGCGAAATTAACCTCAATTTTTTTGTCGAGTTCTAAAATTTTTGTATCGAATTTCCGATCAAGATTGATAACTATGTCTTTAATTTTCTGGATGGTAGGTTCACTCATAGTACTTACTTTATTTGACTTTAAGTATAGTTATTTTTAATTTGAGAAACTAGATTTTTAGCTCTTGCTACCGCCTCTTCCAAAATTTGTGGGTATTCTTCGAGGCGATCGCTAGGTAACTGATCGAATAAATCTGCTACTAGTTTACGGGCATAACCGCCATAGGCAACACCAGAAATGGGAAGATTGAGCGATCGCAATTTATTGACTGTAGAACCATTAGTTCCCCCCGCTAATTGCACAAAGCCAGTAGGTAAATTAAAATCTAAAACCTTTTTACCAAGGAGCAAAGCAGCACGGGTAGCACCATCACCAATATCTCCACTCATAGGTCTGCCGTCGGTTTGCCAAATTAACTGACGAGGAGCAGGCTGCATAATTTCCAGTAGTGTCATCAGGTATTCTTTCAAATTTTTACTATCGGGAAAGCTCACAGCCACAACTTGCAGATTAGGTATTAATTCTCCCAGACTTTGCCATAAATTTCTGAATTCTGCTAGATATTCTGAATTTGTGTGAATTTCAATGGCATCTATGGATTTACCTAATTTAGTCGCAATTAGTTCTGGTTTATAAATCTGTTCTTGGGTATAGATAATTTGGGATGGACACACAGGTAAACATCGACCACAGCCATAGCAGAGATTTTCGATTACGCCAGATATATTATTAATGGCATTGGTTGGACATAAGGGTATACAGGGGCGATCGCACTCGCTTGGACAACTATCTGGATTAAACTTAGCTTTGCGAAAATGGGGATCTTCTCCTGCATTAAAACTCACCATAACTAGAGGAGAATTAACATTTTGATCCAATAACTTTGCGGCGGCAATCCCAGTTCTAGCGGCGGTAATTACGGCGGGGTCAGGTGCCATATCAATACAGTCGGCTCCCGCAAGGGTATAAACCAGTGCTAAATTCCGAATCGCTGGTAAATGCTGAAAACTAGCACCACAGATTAACTTGAACCATTGATGCGATCGCAAAGACTCTAAAGCAAAATTATTCATGGCTCCAAGTATTCATCACCACCTAAAACTCTTAGGATAATGCGCTGATTTTCCACCTGTAAACCACGGATTTCTGATTGCATTTTATCGATATTTAACTGCACTCTATCGATGTTGGCTTGCATTCTATCGAAACTTACTTGCTGTTGGCGAATAATTCCCACGGATTCCACAAACATTTGTGATATTTCGGCAAACCGTGCATCGGTACGATCCATCCGCTCTTCTGAACGATCCATCCTTTCCGTTAGGCGATCTATATTTTCAGTATTGCGATTGATCGCCTTAGCTGCGGTAGCCAGAAGAATTTCAATCTGTTTTAATCTCTGGGAACTTGTCTCTTGATCATCCATATATTTTTTGTATAGCTGATTTTTGTACTTTAGTTTAACCTACAAATATATGTAAAAACTCTACTACCTTCTCAGTCAAAGATTAGTCTTTTGGGGTTAAGGGGCTGCGCCCCTTAACCCCATTTAAACTGTGTATATTTCTACGGTGGGAAGGGAGTAAGCCAAAATGATTCAATATAGCTTTTAAATCAAGTCTATGGCTCCAAGTATTCATCACCACCTAATACTCTTAGAATAATGCGCTGATTTTCCACTTGTAAACCTCGAATTTCAGATGACATTTTATCGATATTTACTTGATGCTGGCGAATAATACCTACAGCTTCTATAAACATTTCTGATATTTCTGCCATCCTTGCATCGGCTCGATCCATACGCTCTTCTGTGCGATCCATGCGTTGGGTTAAACGGTCAATAGATACTATATTTGCCTCAGCTAAGCGTTCTATGCGATCCATGCGATCGCTACTGATCTCAGCCAAGCGTTCTATGCGATCCATGCGATCGTTATTTACTTGAGCTTTACGTTCGACTCGTTCGTCAGTCCGATTGAGGGTTTTAACTGCTGTAGCTAGTAGGATTTCGATCTGCTTGAGCCTCTGCTCACTGGTTTCTTGGTTATCCATACTTTTGATTCTTAGTTATCATGAATGATTATAAATTAAATTCATCTCATCCTCCTCGACTGATAATATCTTCGGTTACTTCTATCTTATCTTCATTTTTATCCCGATCTTGCACTGCTTCGATCAAGGCTTTAATCTCATTCACTCCTTCTGAAGTCTCAAATAACCACGGATAGGGCATTTTACCCGAAGCAATCATCCGTAATCCCAAGGGAACTATGCTTAATAGTCCTTTTATATCCTTAAAACTATTTCCGACCACTTTCACTCCAAACTTACTTTCATCAATCCAGCCATCAGCTTTGACCAGTTCTACCATAACGTGGCGGTGTCTTTGGGCGGTGGATTCAGGTAAATCGGGATCAGCAAGAATCTCCTGTTTGATTTGCGAAATCCGATCTAAAGGTTGAACTTCCACAGGACAGACTTCATTACAGTTATAGCAACGGGTACAGCCCCACACAAAGTCGGTATCATTATATTTCTCGAT
>JBBQHY010000307.1:0-3280 GCA_038324415.1 Pseudanabaenales cyanobacterium
GTTCAATCTTGGCATTTGCTAAATCAACTGCTGTTAGATTTGCACCTGTGAGGTTAGCCTCAGTTAAAAAACAGCCTTGCATAATAGCATTAGTAAGATCTGCACCACTCAAATTGGCTCCCGTAAACGTAGCTTCACTCAAGTTAGCCGATCGCAAGTCTGCTCCTGATAAATCTGCTCCTGAAAAGTTAGCTCCCCGTAAATCCGCTTTATGAAAACAGGCACCTGTCAGATTTGCCGATCGCTTTAACTCCTTCCGTAAGTTTGCCCCCCTCATACATGCCCCAGCGAGATTTGCCCCTCGGAGATTAATATCCCGCATATCCGCATCGATTAAGTTAGCATCCAAAAGATTGGCTAAAGCCCCATTAACATTAACCATAGTTGCCCCCGCTAGGCTGGCACCATGTAGATCGGCATCACTCAGATTTGCTTCACTTAAATGTGCCTGATTCAAATTAGCCCCACCTAACTTTGCTCCAACTAAAATTGCCGATCGCAAATTAGTTCTAGTCAAATAGGCAAAGACCAATGTAGCACTATGGAGATTAGCTTTGGAAAGGTTAACCCCAATTAAGTCAGCCCCCGCCAAATTCGCACCACGGAGATTAATCTCAGCAAAGTTGACTTCGCCCGCCGTGTAACGTTTTAGAAGCTCATCAGGGTTCATAGTTAAATTTATAATTTTTATAATTAAGTTGCGATTCCTAATTGATTATAGATAGATCTAACAGCATTCATAATTACTGTAGCTGCTTGTTCGTATTCATCCACATCTTTAAATTGCTTGGCAGTATTTTTAAGCTCAATTTCCAACTGCTTTGGACTTCTATAGGCATAAAACAAATCTCGCAATAAATCATCAAGCTCAAAGGTTCTAATTGCTGAAATACTCTCATTTGTGGACTCAGCCACATTATTTAAGGTAGAGAATATTAAAATTTTGGCACGGAGTGGACTTAGGTATTTAATTATCTCTAAACGTAGATCAAATAAATCTAGATCAGCGATTTTTTGATTAATTGACCTTTGATCAATTTTATTATCATCTGCAACTCCATCATTGCTATCAATAAATGGAATCAGTAAATTGGCACCATGATCAGCAGTATTTGAGACCGCAAGAATAGACTCAGTAGAGGTTGCTCCCGCTACCGAACGAGTGGGATAGATGGCACTTAATTCATCTACAACCATATCCACCACTTCATTGTATTCAGGCTTATTAGCGATCGCTAATTTCAATCGATTGCGTAATGTTTCAAGGTTAGGATAAAGCTGTTGAACTGCTTGAATAGCTTCACTGAAACTAGCAATATATTGATCTGGCAAATCATACCTGCAAACGTGAAAAACCAGCTTTTTAATGCGTAAAATATCTTTGTTGGGATCAGTTAAAGACTGGGCAACCTCTTCATAAATATTTTGGGGCAACGGCTGATAATCTGGATAGAGGCAATCAATAGTACTTAAAATTAACGCACCTACCCCAAGATAATGGGGATCTAGATCTGAAAGAGTATCTTGAAATAAAGCATTAAGCTCGGAAATCGTCCCAGTTAATTCTATAAGTTCTTGTAATAAACCCTTCAAGTTGATTTTTTGCAACTTTTGAAGTTCAACTTCCCATTTTTGGAGGCAAATAAATAAAATTATCTGCTTAATTTCATTTACATTGTCTTGCTGATTTAACTTTTCAGTTACTTGATCAAAAATGTGTCGAGCAGCTTCAGGATCGCTATTAATCAAATCATTAGGAATCTCGGTGTTCTCCAAATCTACATAGCTTTGAGGGTGAAGCTGGGGAATTGAACTACTAAAACCCTTCGGTAAAATTTGATAAACCCTTAGTAAATAACGTTCGCCCACATAACTTATTGGCTGTTCAAGGATATTTTTCACTTGCTCGTAAATAGCTTCAGAGATATGAATAGTCCCCCAATTTGCCCCCAATTGTAGTCTATTAGCAATTACTACACCCGATCCAGTAATTTCACTAGCACTAATAACTAGCTCACCATAATGAATACCAATAGCATGATTTAAGATGTCCCTAGGCTGCATACTAACTGCTGCTCTTGTCAGGGTCTTTTGAGAATCAAGGGCACATTGGACAGAATCTTTTGCGGTTTTAAATGTCGCAATCATTCTTCCATCAGTCTCCTTGATTACCTGCCCTCCAAAGTAGCTGCATTGTTCAGCAAAAAAATTATTATCCCGTTCCAATAACCCCAAGGTCCAATCTCGATCGCTGACTAACCTTGACTGCAAACCTACTACCCCTGTAATCATGATTACAGATAAAGTACTGACTGATTCTCGATGCAGAATTGGATTCATAGAGTTGAAAAACATTTATCAAGGAGTCAGAATATTGAACATTCCATCCACAATGCTATATCTATAACTGTGCTAAATAATGCAAATTCTGCCGTTTAGTAATCACTAATTACGCCCATGGCTTTAACTAAACAGCATTTGCTAAATAAATTTAACATTTTTTTGACTTGCTCACTACAATAATCTTAATACCTCCTATCTTACCCACCCAATATGACAGGCTTTGATCTCACAGTTAGCAAAAAATCCTAGGCACTGTTCTAAATCGTCAGCAGCAACTACTACTGCCATACCAATTCCCATATTAAATGTATTGAACATATCGGTTTGACTGACCTCACCCTGTTCTGCCAACCATTGAAATATAGATGGTATTTCCCAACTTTGGGGTAAAAGCTCAATGGTTTGTCCCTGTCCAAGGCATCGCGGCAAGTTTTCAGGAATGCCACCGCCTGTAATATGAGCTAGTCCGTGGATTTTGAGAGTAGATTTTAAGGCAGCAAGGATAGGCTTAACATATATTTCCGTTGGAGTTAATAGAATATCTCCGAGGGTTCCAGATCCGTCATCTGCAAAAAAAAGTTCATCGCTCCAATTAAACCCTTTATCAGCCACAATTTTACGAACGAGACTAAAGCCATTACTATGCAGCCCACTACTTGCTAAACCTACGATCGCATCCCCAACTTTAACTTGAGTTCCATTTAGTAAAAGCTCTTTTTCGACAATGCCCACGGCAAATCCCGCTAAGTCATACTCACCTGCCCCATAAAACCCCGGCATCTCCGCCGTTTCTCCACCTAGCAAGCCACAACCCGCTTTTTGACAGCCAAAAGAAATTCCTTTAATCACTTCGGTCAGTTGTTCGGGTTTGAGTTTACCTGTAGCAATGTAATCTAGGAAAAATAACGGCTCTGCCCCAGAAGTCAAAATATCGTTT
>JBBQHY010000308.1:0-3266 GCA_038324415.1 Pseudanabaenales cyanobacterium
AGATACGGAAATTTTAGGTGTATCTGTCGATAGTGAGTTTGCTCATCTGGCTTGGATTCAAGGCGATCGTAAATCTGGAGGAGTTGGGGATTTAAACTATCCTCTAGTGTCTGATCTGACAAAATCTATTAGTGTTGCCTATAACGTCTTGGTTCCAGAAACAGGAACGGCGTTGAGGGGATTATTTATTATTGATAAAGCTGGAATTCTCCAACACACTACTATTAATAATTTTGGCGTTGGCAGGAGTATTGATGAAACCCTACGAACTTTGAGGGCAATCCAGCATACGCAAGCTCATCCTGCTGAAGTTTGTCCCGTCGATTGGCGAGTTGGGAAAGAAACTATGAAAGCTAATCCGCAAGAATCTAAAGAGTTCTTTGCCAAATTTTAAAGTCTTTTTGGGGGCTTCTAGCTTATACAGATCAGTATTCCCGCAAAATTATAATTTAATAAAATTAGTAGAACTTTGAGCTAAAGCCATATTTTAAGAATTAGACATAGTAATACTGGGAGTGCTATATTAGAAAGCCTGAAAATATCTATAATGTAATAATCCCATGACAAAACGTACTCTCGGCGGTACCTCTCGCAAAAAAAGACGTACCTCTGGCTTTCGTGCTCGCATGAAATCTCACACTGGTCGGGTTGTAATTAAAGCTCGTCGTAGTAGAGGTCGTCTGCGTCTAACCACCGTTTAATTCAACTAATCCTGATTCAACAACCGTGCTGCCTGTTCCCAATCGCTTGAGGCGAAGAGAAGATTTTACTCTAGTCTATGCTAAGGGCGATCGCCATTACGGCAAGTACCTAAAGCTAAGGGTTTACAATACAAAAAATCTAGAAGCTAGCGTGCAAGTCGGCATAGTAGTTAGTAAAAAATACAGCAAGAAGGCAGTAGTGCGAAATCGGATTAGGAGACAACTTCGTGCAATTTTTCGAACTTTTCTGCCACAATTAAAACAAGGTTTTCAAATTGTTATAACTGTTGTTGCGGTTTCTTGTATGCCCAGTTATTTAGAATTGCAAGAAGATTTAATAAACTTACTCATCAAAGCTCAGACTTTTAATGGTGGTTAAACATGGCAGTTAAAGAAGAAATATTTTATGAGGGTGGTCCCCACATTGGTGATTTAATTATTGGACTCTTAGCGGGACTATTTATCATTACGATTCCTATTGCCGTAGCAGCGATCGTGCGAGCTTTATGGCTAAGGTACAGTATTACTAGCCGCAGAATTACAGTTATAGGCGGTTGGATGGGTCGTCAACGTGTGGACATTGTCTACGCTGAAATTCTTAAGATAGTAATTGTGCCTAGAGGCATTGGCAGTTGGGGTGATATGGTGTTAACTCTTAAGGATGGTTCACGCCTAGAAATGAGAGCAGTACCTAATTTCCGTAAAGTTTATGAATTTGTAGAGTCTAAATTAACTCTCAAAGCTCAAACTTCCAGCGGTGCGCTTGGTGCAGTTTAGAATATAAAAATCAAATTAACTATATGGATTTTGGTATAGGTTTTCTCTCAAACAACGTCATGTTGCCAATCTTGGACTTCTTCTATGGTAAGTTTCCAAGTTATGGTTTGGCGATTGTGGCGCTCACTTTAGTAATTCGAATTGCCTTGTTTCCAGTTAATGCCAATCAGCTTCGCAATATGCGGAACATGAAGATTGCTAACCCAGTCATGCAAAAACGGATTAAAGAAGTTCAAGAGCGTTATAAAGGCGATCCCGCTAAGCAGCAACAGGAAATGGGTAAGGTAAATTCCGAAAACTTTAAAGAGTTTGGCAATCCCCTCGCTGGATGTTTACCTGCCTTGTTGCAGATGCCGATTTTATTTGCACTATTTGCAACTTTACGGGGTTCACCCTTCTCGGATATTAATTATGCTGTTAATTTTCAAGTAGCTCCGACTCAGGTTGAATCTCAGGTTCAAGCCCAGTCTTTTACAACCCCTTCTCAGAATATTTATTTTGCCGATCAGGTGCACTATCCAGTTCAAGCTACTGTAATTACTGGCACAAACCTAGTAGTTGGTAACGAAACTAAAGTAGCACTGCAAGCTGTAGAGGCAAGTAAAGTTGAAAACTTCTTAGAAGTAAGTTCGAGATACCCTGAAATTGAACTTGCTCCTAAATGGCAGGTGACTAAAGGTGAAGGTATAGTTGAAGTCTTGCCTGATGGGACTGTTAAAGCCCTGAAAGAAGGAGAAGCTACTGTTCAAGCGACCATTCCAGGATTAGCTGCTAGCAAAGGATTCCTATTTATTAAGGCATTGGGTGAAGTTGGGGTTTCCAATCCCGATGGCACATTTAAGCTTGACATCTTAGCAATGATCTTGGCTTTTGGCATTAGTCTTTACATCAACCAAAATATTTCAGGTAATAAACCTAATGGCGGGGGTGATACCCAACAGCAGGATACTATGAATAGAATTACCCCTGTGATTTTTTCTGGGATGTTTTTGTTCTTCCCGTTACCAGCGGGAGTGCTACTTTATATGCTAGTTGCCAACGTATTCCAGACAGCTCAAGCATTTATTGTTTCCAAGGAAGCTCTACCTGAAAACTTGCAGAAATTAGCAGAAGCTGGTGCCGTTTCGACTCCTAGCGCGATCGCCCCAACTACTTCCAAATTAGCTAAGTTACCAATTAAGACTGATTCCAAAGTTAGTCAGGATAACAAAGACAAAGATGAAACTTCTTTACCCTTTGAACCTGGGTCATCTAAAAAGAAAAAAAGCTGATCTAAGTTCTCTTGTTGAATCATTAGGGGTAAATTGTTAAGGGTGAGTTATTAAGGATAAAGGCGATGGAACAGTCGGAGTTAGGAAAAGAGTGGCTAACTCAGCTACTAGAAATATTGGGTTATCAGGCTGTAGTTGATATGGCAGATGAGTCTGATAGCCCGCGTTCTGGCTGCTCCCTTGTAATTGATCATAGTAATTTGCGCCCCCATCAAATTCAAGCATTGATTGGTACAGATGGGTTAATGATAGATGCAATTCAACATTTAGCAAATAATTGCTTAAATGCTCATTTGCCTAGTGAATCAAAGGGTTTCTTTTATGTAGTTGAGTTAAATGACTACCGTAAACAACGACTATCTGCCCTAGAAAAAATCGCCAATGAGGCGATCGCTTTCGTCATCACAAATCAACAAAATTACGAAATTAAAAACCTTTCAGCTGCCGAGAGAAGACAGGTGCACATATTCTTTGAGGATTATCCTCACATTGAAACCTGTAGTGAAGGTAAAGAACC
>JBBQHY010000309.1:0-3259 GCA_038324415.1 Pseudanabaenales cyanobacterium
TGAACAGATTCAGCAATTAGAAAAACGGGCTGATCAGCTACGCCGTGAAATATTTACAACTTTAACCCCGATCCAAAGAATTCAAATTGCCCGTCATCCCCGACGTCCAAGCACCCTAGATTATATTCAAGCAATTACCGATGAATGGATTGAACTTCATGGCGATCGCCGAGGCAATGACGATCCAGCCATAGTGGGAGGAATAGCTAAGATCGACGGTCAGGGTTGTGTAATTTTAGGACATCAAAAAGGTCGAGATACTAAAGATAATGTGGCGCGCAACTTTGGCATGGCATCACCTGGCGGTTATCGCAAAGCCTTAAGATTAATGGAACACGCCAATCGCTTTGGTTTACCGATTATTACTTTTATAGATACGCCTGGGGCATATCCTGGAATTGCGGCGGAAGAACAGGGGCAGGGTGAGGCGATCGCTGTAAATTTACGGGAGATGTTTAACTTTGAGGTACCAATTATTTGTACAGTCATTGGTGAAGGTGGATCGGGCGGTGCGTTGGGGATTGGTGTGGGCGACCATATTATGATGTTTGAGAACTCGGTATATTCTGTGATTTCTCCCGAAGGTTGTGCGGCAATTTTATGGAAGGATGCAGCCAAGGCAAATAAAGCGGCAGAGGCACTGAGAATTACTGCCTTTGATTTAAAAGAATTAGGCATTGTCGATGAGGTTTTATCCGAACCCGATGGTGGTGCTCACCGATCGCCAATTCAAACTGCCCAAACTTTGAAAGCAGCGATTATGAGTAACTTGGAAAAACTAAATGCTATGACTAAAAGCGATCGCCAAGAACGCAGGTATCAAAAATTCCGTAAAATGGGTGTTTTCCTTGAACTGGAACAGGTAGCTAGCTAAGTGCTTGAAAACATTAGACAAGCCACTAAAATCTTTAAGCAAATAGATCAAGAGATAGAAACTTTACAACAAGCATCGGGCTTGCAATGTCCCAGTGGGTGCGGTAAATGTTGCGAAAATCCTCAGGTTGAGACTACGCCCCTAGAAGTTTTACCATTGGCTTTAGAGTTGGTAAAAAGTAAAGAAGCTGAGTATTGGCTAGAAAAAGCGGTAGCAGTAAATTATGCGGGAGTTTGTATTTTTTACCAGCCCGATCCCTTAGTGGAAGGGAATGGAAGATGTGGAGTCTATGAGTCGCGACCTGCTCTATGTCGGTTATTTGGGTTTGGGGCGGTCACAAATAAGCATAATCAGTCAGAATTAGCAGCTTGTAAAATCCATAAACAGACCATGCCTGAAGCCTTAGCAAATTTCCCCATAGAACTTGCCCCAAATTTTAGTGATTTTTCGATGCAACTGCGGAATCTCCAACCTGAGCAAAGCGATTTATTGCCAATTAACGAAGCTGTGGCGATCGCTATTAATAAAGTTGCCTTCTTTTTAGCACATGATTCTGATCGGGTTTAAATTTAGGGCTTACGTACTCAAATTCCTTTAAATATAAGTTTTCTTTTTATGATGGGCAATGCCTAAAATTTATATTTTTAAGTTATCCTCATCTAAATTCAGAAGAAGTAACGTAAATATTGTTAGTATTCACAATAAATGTGGAACCTAAAGGGAGAAGAGTAAATGTTAGAACTAACAGATTTTTTAAGAATAATACACCCTGCGATCGCTGTTACGGTTGTATTCCCAATTATTGGCATGGTGCTAAATATGGCTTGGCAAACGCGACAACTTAGACTGCAAGCTAAGGACAAAGAGGGAGTTAAAACTAAAATTCCCCCATCCGTTGGCATGGAACACGTCAAGTTGGGGAAAGTTTTAGCTGGGGCAGTAGTCGGAATTAGTTTATTGGGAATGCTGCATCCTACAGTTAAATACATTATCAAAAATGATCTAGTTAGTAAAAATTTAACTCAAGTTCTAATTCTTGCCCTTTTATATATGGCAACGATCGCCTCTTTAGTCTTTCTTTATATTGCCCGTGAACGTCTATGGCTGGGAATATTTGCGACCTTAACAGGAATGGGAGTAGTTCTGATTGGCTTCCAAGATAATATCTTCAAACGTGAAGGCTTTGGTGCCATCTTCCGTAGGGATAACGAATGGATGGTTTCCCATTTTTACTTTGGCATGATCGCCACTATGCTGATGATCTTCTCTTTGGCAATTATTCAAGATATTTATCAAGATCGAAAAAATCGCTGGCGCACAGTGCATATAGTTTTAAATTCTATAGCCACCCTATTTTTCATCGCCCAAGGCTTAACGGGATCTAGGGATTTATTAGAAATTCCTTTAAGTTGGCAGGAACCCTTTATCTATAGTTGTGATTTCGATAAAAAGGTCTGTAAAGCTTCCCTAGAATCCCCCTACCTTGTCGGTAAGCAAATTGAAGATCAGCCTACTACCCCTAGAATTTAACTAAGTCTAAACTTGAGAATGATCCTCAAACTCTATTCCGATCGCAAGTACCTACCTGGTGATTCTCCCCATGTGCCACTGCTCTGTCCGTTTTGGGGTATGAAAAATACCCTTGATGCAGTGAGTAATGGGTTTGAGGCTTATCAAGGGTTGGGTTATAGCTTGTATCAGCTCACGACTTTAGCTGAATCCAATTTTGCAATATTACCTGCGGACTGGCGGTTTTATGAAGAAAGTTCGGAACATCAAGAGTTAGCAAAATCCCTAATAAAAGCAGCAGTAACCCTTGGCAAAAAAACTATTATTTTTCATTGGCACGACCATCTTCCAAAACTTGATTTTACAAATGTAATTCTTTTTCATACTTCCCTTTACAAATCTAAGCAAAGCTCTTCGGATTTTGCTCTACCTTTTTGGGGTAGCGATATGATCGAGACTCAGTTTGACGGCAATTTACCGATTATGCAAAAATCCGATCAGCCTACCGTCGGTTTCTGTGGGCATATTGGTAAGCAAGATTTATCCATTAAGACATCTTTAAAGAAAATCGGATCAAAGTTAGGATTTAATATCTCCCAGCCTCCAGAAAATGGTGCTAGAACTCGAACTCTGGCTCTAAATAATTTGACGAGATCTCCGTTTATAAATACAGACTTTATAGTTCGAGATCGCTTTTATGGTGGAGCTATGAACGATAAGGGTGAATGGGATTACGCAATTATCCAGAAAGTTCGGCAGGACTATATCACCAATCTGATGGGCAATAACTACACCCTCTGTGTGCGTGGATTGGGAAATTATTCCCAAAGATTTTATGACACTCTCTGCTGCGGTAAGATTCCCGTATTTGTAAAT